>JAGYNF010000081.1 GCA_018400215.1 Cyanobium sp. M55B138
GCCAGCGGGGGCCAGCAGGGGCACCAGGTATTCGGCCACCACCGGCGCACTGGCCACGGCCCGGGCCAGGGCCCAGTGGAAGCGGCCCCGGCACTGGCTGCTCTGGCCGCTGCGCTCCACCCGCTCACAGCGCACCTGCACCCGCTCAGCGAAACGGATGCAGCGGGGCGAGCGGGAAAAGCGGGCGAAGGCCAGGCCAGTGATCAGGGCCACCAGGATCAAACCCACCAGCGCCTCGAGCGTCATCACCACATGCACCCAGTGGCTCTGCGGATACAGCGCCCCATAGCCGATCGTGGCCATCGTCTCCACCGAGAAGAAGAAGGCCTGCAGCGGCAGGGTCATCCGGCTCGAAAGCCCGCCGATGCCATCGGCATCCAGCAGGTAGAGAGCGGCGAACAGCAGATGAATCAGCACAAAAACCAGGCTCACCAGCATTAGAAAGCCAAGCCAGCTCGCCTCGATCAGCAACAGGTAGGGCTGGCGCCAGTCGGCCGGTGCCACTCCCTGGTCGGCGGAGTTGTCACGGTCCATCGCTGCCTTGCCGCGGAACACCGGCCCATCATCGGATCGACATTCATCTGGAGCCGTTCAGGCCGCGGCCGGCAGCCCCCGGTTGCGTTGGCCGGCAGCTGTGGGACCACGGCCTGGTGAGCCGCTTGCTCCGTGATGGTTCCATCAGCCGCCGGCTGACTGGCCTGCTGGCCGTGATCGAAACGCCGGAGGCCATGGGGGGCTATGGGCTCAGGGCCATGCAGGAGGCCTCCGCATTGGCTGCGCAGCGCGGCCGGTTGCTGCTGGGCTGAGGGGGCTTCAAGTGTGGGGATCGCCGCAAAGCTGGCGGAAGGCGTCGTTGAGCAGCACCACCTCCGAAAACGACTGCTCCAGGGCCGAGAAGCGCTGGGGGTCATACAGCTGATCGAAATCAAAGTTGAGGATCGGGCGGATGCTGGCCGGCACGCTCAGGAAGTCATTCAGCTTGCGCAGCATCTCGGCAGCGCTGGTGTGGGCCTGCCGCAGCTTGTGCTCCTCCGCCTCAAAGGCAACCAGCGCTTGCTGCAGCTGGGGAATTGCCGATTCGAGCAATTCATTGCCCTCGGCTTTCTTGAGGGTGTCCAGCAGCGCTGTCATCAACCCAGCCAGCTTGGTGAGCGCGTCTGTGGTCCATTGCTGCTCCTTGATGCAGGCCATGGCGGCGCGCACCGCCTTGGCTTCCACCGAGAGGTCATCGAGCAGGCTGATCCCAGCGCTCTGCAGCCAACTGGCCACCCCGCTCGCTGCCCGCAACCGGCTGCGCTCCACCGGTGGACTGAGGCTGGTGGAGATCACGCCGGCATGGCCATCGTGGCTGCCTGGCTCAACCGTGCGGCACACCACATCGATCCTGGGGTTGTAGAGATCGCCAGCCACGCTGATGGAGTCGATGGCACCAAAGCGCTGCTGCACCATGCAGGGGTCATGGCGGAGCCGGCGCTCCACCTGCAGCATCAATTGCTTGAGCTGCTGCTGGTTGTAGAGCAGAACGGAATACACCACCGCTGCGATGGCGGCCACCAGCACGGCTGCGATCAGAAAGAGATGCCAGTAGGCCAGCACAAAGCCCAGGCCCAGCAAGGCCAGCAGGCTGCCGCAGCCGGTACCGCATCCAGTGTTCTGCTGGGCCATGCTTGCCTACACCTCCGCCAACAGCTTGGCCGGAGGCATCCAGCAGATGCAACGAGATGATGCGGATCGGGCAAGTGCGGGAGACGGGGGTGGCGGCTCTGATCCGAGCTGTTTTTCGCACGAAAGAGTAGAGAGGTGATCCGTTCAAGCCCCTATTCATAACCTTGCTCATCCTTATTGTTTTACGTAACTTCTTTGAAAAGGGTGCCGCCAGAGGGGAAAAGAATTGCTGCGCGAAGTCATCCGAGATTTAGTCTAAAAAGACAAAGGTGTGCTGGTAGGTGCCAACTTTATATTGCTTGCTTGTCACCGTGCCTTGCACGCCGACATACTCACCGGTTCCACCTACGATAACTGCTATGCTTGACTCACTATCACTCGCAAAGCCTGGCGCCTTGGACGCAATGTATTGCGAGGTGCCCAATGCCAGTATCTGGCCCTTGCTCATATTGAAGGCAAGCTCTCGGAAACGATCCACCTCTGCCACTCCGCTGATGGTGACGTCAAAAGTGGTGAGCTGACCAATAACCTCTCCAATATTTTCTCTATCAGAATTCCGCAAAACACCAGCAAAAAATAGACGTTCACCGGTTCTGACCAAAGCGTTTTCGTCATTTGCATCGCTCACAATCACCGGCGCATCTTGAAATACAACAAGCGTTTTGGTTTCGGCTGTACACGCTGAAAGAGTTGCAACCACGAATGAAAATGCGATCATCGCCCCTGCAAATTTCTTAACCATGATGCGTTCCCCCTATTGGATATTGGTTGGATGATTAGCTCTCAGCCTCTCCGCCGCCGCAACCTCGATGTCCTAACGGGCCTCTTCATTCAGATCCGGCGCCTCCAGTAGGCAAAGGCGATGGAGCTGTTCTGCTCCGAGCCAGAGGCCGGCTTCCTCCGCTGGCCCGAACCCATGGCCGTGAACCTGAGAGACGTTGGAGAAGTTGAGCCGGTTCCTGCGGTGCAACGACTGGACCGGCGGCTGCCCCTTCATGAAGGGCCATTGCCGTCCGACTGGCTGCGAGTTGGGGTTGTGGACGCGTGTTGACCTCGGAGCACGGCCTGGGGGCCCGGGAGCGGCGGGTGCACGGCACTGTGGCGACCCAGTTCCCGCTCCAGCATCTGAATGCGCATCTCGCGCAGGCAGAACTTGCAGCCGCCCGTGGTCTGCAGGTGCTTCTCGGGAGTGATCGAGATTGCCTTCACCGGATGGGTGCGGCAGCGGATTTTGATCGGTGTCTTGTAGCTCTTGTAGACGATCTCGGAGTAGTCGAAGCGCTCCCCAAAACGGGCCAGGGCCCGCTCGAGGAACAGTTCACGGCTGATCGGATTGCCCATTTGCAAAGGTTAGGAGTTGCCCACAATCCGGTCACAAGTCGTCAAAGAACGTCACGACTGCCCCGCTGGCGCAGCCCAGGGGTGCCCGATCTCGGGCAGGCTGCCCCCAGCTGATTCCCGCAAAGGCATGGCCCCCGATCGCCCCCAACGGCCCGCCTGGCTCAACTGGCTGTTCCTGGGGATGTTCCTCTTGAGCAGCTGGCAACTGGCCGGGCTTTGGCTGGCCCGGCTGGGTCCGGGGTAGCGACCCTTCAGGATGGCCGCTTCGCGCCGGCATGGGGCAGCAGCGAGCGCACCAGCCGCACCAGCCCACCCACCAGCAACAGCAGCGCCAGCAGGGCCACCAGCACCACCAGCACCACGGCGAGCAGTTGCAACAGCCCCAGCAGCAGCGACCGCAAACCACCAATCAGCTGGGCAATGGCGGTGCTGAGCAACAGCACGGTGTCGAGCCGCTCGGGCAACTGCAGCAGGCCCAGCAGCATCACGGCACCGAGGGCCATGAACACCAGGCCCACCCCGAACTGGCGCCAGCGGGGGGGATGGCGGCGACGGCGGAACACCTGCCGCTGCCGCTGGGAAGCGACGGGCAGTTGCAGGGAGCGGCGTCGCGGTGTGCTCATGCCTCCAGCCCGTAGCCCGAGCCACGCATCCAGCGCTCGAATTCGAGCAGCACCAGCTCGTTGGGGCAGTCGACCAGGGAGAGGTTGCCGACCTGGCAATCGCCCTGGCCGCCATGGTGCAGGGAGAGGTGGAAATTGGCGCCACTCAGGCCGCAGACCTCGGGGTCACTGCGCACCACCACCTCGAGGGCCGCACCGATGCGGGCCACCCGAATGCGCAGTTCCGACCAGGTCTTCAACGTCATGGGCCCAGTGTGGGGCTATGGCAGCGGGCGTCAAGCGAGTGTCAGGAGGCCACCGCCCCTCAGGGGGTGGCTGGCTCCGAAGCCGCAGGGGCAGCCGGCGGCGGTTCCGGTGGCGGCGGCACGGGCAGCAGCAGGCCCAGGCCGGCCGCCAGGGCCAGGGCCAGGGCACCGCCCAGGGGCGCCACCAGCCGCTGACGGCGGGGCACCCGCCCCATCACCTCGCGGGCGCGCAGGGGCTGGGGCGTGGGCAGGTCGAGGTGCATCTGCAGGCGCGAATCGAGGCGCAACTGGTCGAGCAAGCGCACCAGATCACTGAGTTCGGCATCGTCGAGCGGCAGCTCCAGGGGCGGCGTCTCGGGCTGACTGCTGCGCAGCGCCAAGCGGTGACCGCCCCCCTCGGGCGCCGGGCCGATCCGCACCGGCTGATCCGCGGTGCCCCGGGGGCGAACCACGCCGCTGATCAGATCGCGGGCGTAGGGAAGCACCACCTGCATCAGGGCCAGCAGGTGCTCCCTACGGCCCTCCAGCTCGGGGCGGCCCTGCCACTGCAGCGTCCAGCCGGTGATGATCCCCACCGCATCGCCGGACTGGCCGATCGAGACATCGGGCAGACCCTCCACCTGCAGGCGGCAGCTGAGCTGGTCGTAGCGGAGGGTCTGTTTCATCGGGGCGGGAACAGGCGGGGATCGGGGCGGCGGAGCAGGCGAGACAGCAGCGCTCACACGGCCGGATCCCCCAGGCTGGCCCGCAGCCGCTCAAAACCGCCCGTGCCGGCGCCCAGGGCCAGGGCCTGGATCAACTGGCGCCGTTGGGCAGCCCCCCGTTCGGGGTCGAGCAGGCGCTGCACCCCTTCGCGGCGGGCATTCATGCGCTCCTGCACCAGTTCGTCCAGCCGCTCCTGGAACAGGGCCCAGCGCTGCTGACGGATCGCCTCCGGCTCGGCGCTGGCCAGCAGGGCCCGCAGCATGGGGTAGAGGCGGTCGGCGAGGGCGCAGAGGATGCGGATCAGGGCGTCGGTCTCGGCTGGGTCGAGCCCCCCGCGGCGGGTGGTGCGGCGCAGCGGGTTGTGGCAGCGGCGCTTCCACAACTCCACCCGATTGGGGAACAGGCCGGTGAAACCCATCTGCTCACTCATCCACACCATCGCCTCACCGCCGTTGAGGTCGAGGGCCTCCACGCAGAGCAGCAGGAGGTCGAGGCGCTCCAGGCCGCGGCGCGGCAGCCTGGTGGGAGCGGATGCTGCGGTGGGGTCGGGCATGGCTGCGATGATGCCAGCAACCACCCCCCGCCGTCACCTTCAGCTGGGGCGCCCGACCCCCAACCCAGCCTCCCTACCAGCCGCTATGGATCTGCGACAACTCGTGCGGGATGTGCCCGACTTCCCCAAGCCGGGCATTCTGTTTCGCGATCTCACGCCGCTGATGCGCAACCCGGAGGGCTGGCAGGAGGTGATCCGCCAGCTCAGCGCCCTGTGTGACCGGCTCCAGCCCCACCTGATCGTGGGCATCGAATCGCGGGGCTTCATCGTGGGCACCGCCCTGGCCACGGCCGTGCGGCTGGGCTTTGTGCCGGTGCGCAAACCCGGCAAGCTGCCCGGTGCCGTGACCGGCATCGACTACGCCCTGGAATACGGCACCGACCGGCTGGAAATTGGCAGTGATGCCCTCAGCGGCGGCCCGCGGGTGCTGGTGATCGACGATCTCCTGGCCACGGGGGGCACCGCCGCCGCCTGCGCCCAGCTGGTGCACGCCGCCGGCGGCAGCCTCTGCGGATTCGGCTTCGTGGCCGAGCTGGCGGCCCTGGAGGGGCGGCGGCGGCTGCCGGAGGAACAACCGGTGGAATCGCTGATCATCTACCCCTGAGCGGGGACCTCAGAGGTTGGCGTCCTGCCACGCCAGCACCTGCTCGAATTGCTGCAGGTTGATCAGGCCAAAGCGCCAGAGCACCACGGCCAGGGGGGCCTGCTCCACCTGCGCCTGGCGAATGCCCAGGGCCAGGGCGCTCTCGCTGAGGCCGAACTGGCTGCGCAGGTAGCGCTGCAGGGCCTGGGGTGGTGGCGGTGGTGGCGTGGAGCTGATCACCATGGGCGGCAGGGGCCCAGGGTCATCGCCCCGAGGCTGAGGCGACGCAGGGGAGCCGAGCGGCTGAGCAGCCCCAGGGCCAGGCGCCGCAGGGGAAGCAGCAGGCGATGGCGGTTGGAGAACAGTCGCACCAGCAGGTCGGTGGCCAGCAGGGTGAGCAGCAGGTCGGGCCAGCGCTGGCGGGCGTAGCGCGCCGGCAACTGCTGGGGCTGGAGCCGGCCGGCGGCCACCCGCTGGGCCAGGCGGTGCAGCGCCGCCACATCCCGCCAGCAGAGGTTGAGGCCCTGGCCCCCCACCGGATGGCAGCGGTGGCCGCTCTCCCCCAGCAACACCGTGCGCCCCTGGGCCAGGCGGCGCGCCAGCAGCAGGGCCACGGGAAAGGCCCGGGGTTGGTCGAGCAGGGCATCGGGCTGGAGCGCCTCGGGCAAGGCCCCGGCCAAGCGGTCCAGAAAGGCCACCGGCGCCAAGCTCTCCAGCTGCCGGCAGCGGCTGGCCGGACCACTCCACACCAGCTGGAACTGCTGCCCCCCCAGGGGCAACACGGCAAAGGGGCCCTCGGGGCGGAACAGCTCCCAGGCCTGGTCGGGGGGCGAGCCGCGCAGTTCCACCTGGGCGGTGAGGCAGCTCTGACGATAGGTGAAGTGCCAGAGGCCGATGCCCAGGGCCTGGCGCTGGGGGGAGGCGGGGCCGTCGGCGGCCACCACCAGATCGGGCTCCCGCTCGGGGGGCGTGCCAGGGGGGAGGGAGGCCGGGGGGCCAGCTGCGGCCCCGAGGCGCGTGGCAATGGCGGGATGGGCGTCCAGGCGCCCGAGCAGCACGGCCATCAGCGGGGCATGCAGGCCGATCCAGCCCACGGCCTGGCCGGCGGTCCGGCGGCAGCGGGGTGGCAGATCGGCCACCCCGAAGGGCACCTCCCCATCCAAGGCCTGGTCGCGCAGCTGGAGCTGGCGAAAGGGCACCATCAGCGACTCCAGCTCGCCCCAGAGGCCGAGCTGGTCGAGCAGTCGCTGGCTGGAGTGGTTGAAGGCATAGGCCCGGCTGCGGTTGCCCAGCTGGGCGGCGCTGAGCGGGTCGGCGATGGTCACGGTCCAGCCGGCATCGGCCAGGGCCAGGGCCGCCAGGCAACCGGTGGGCCCGGCCCCATGCACCTGGGCGTGGAGCGGGTGAGCCGATGCAGGGGGGGCAGCCATGGCGGGGGGCGGGGCACAAAAAAGCCGCAGCAATCCTGCTGCGGCCGAGTTGGGGGGGCTAAAGATCGGACTGTGGTCGGCCCGGAGAATTCAGCCGAGGCCGAGCAGGCCGCTGGTGAAGGCCTGACCGCCGAGGGCCGCTTCGGTGACCAGCAGGGCGATGAAACCAAGCATGGCCATGC
>JAGYNF010000082.1 GCA_018400215.1 Cyanobium sp. M55B138
GGCGCGGTCGAGCTGGCGGGCCCAGGCGGCCAGCACCAGCGGTTCCAGCTTGGGGTGTTGGCCCACCCGGAAGGCAATGCCCTCGGCCCCATCGAGGTAGCCCGCCAGCCGCTGCTCCAGCTCCTCGAGCGGGTGGGCCATCTCGGCGCCGAAGTGGGCCACGGCCCCCTCGGTGCCCCAGCGGAAACCGGTCCACACCTCGGCGCCGGGCTCCTTGGCCTGCACAAACAGCACATAGCGCTCCCCCTCGGGCCGGTGGGGCAGAAACAGCGCCACCGCATCGGGCTCGTCAAAGCCGGTGAGATACCAGAAGTCGCTGTTCTGGCGGAAGGGCCACTCGCAGTCGGCGTGGTGCACCGCCAGCGGAGCCGCCGGGATCACCGCCGCGGCCCCACCGAGCCGCTCCAGGAAACGGGCCCGCCGTTGGGCCTGCACGGTTTCAGGCCCGCCATCGCGCCGGGGCTCAGCTTGGGGTGGGTGGGTCAAGGGGCTGCCACACGTCTGCACTGCGACCAGTTTGGGCTGCGCTTTACCAAAGGCGTTGACCCGATTCAATAAAGGCGTTGACCCGATTAAATAGGGAGATGGCCCAGGGCCCACCCACCGCATGAACGACCTGTTGGTCCTGGCCCTGCTGGTGGTGGTGGTCCTGGTCGGCTCGGCCCTGTGCTCGGGCGTTGAAGCGGCCCTGCTCACGGCCAATCCGGTGCGAATCCACGAGCTGGCGACCCGGCCGCATCCGGTGCGCGGGGCGCGCCGCCTGGAGCAACTGCGTCAGCGCCTGGCCCGCACCCTGGCGGTGCTGGTGATTGCCAACAACGGCTTCAACATCTTTGGCAGCCTGATGCTCGGTGCCTATGCCACCCGGGTGTTCGAACAGCGGGGCGTGGAGGGGGTGGCCCTGCCGATGTTCTCGGTGGGCCTCACCGTGCTGGTGATCCTGCTGGGGGAAATCCTGCCCAAGGCCCTTGGCAGCCGCCTGGCCCTGCCGGTGGCCCTGAGCAGTGCGCTGCCCCTGCACTGGTTCGGGGTGGTGATGACACCACTGGTGCTGCTGCTGGAAAAGATGCTGCCGGCCATCACCCGCGAAAACGAGATCAACACCGACGAAAACGAGATTCGCCTGCTGGCCCGCCTCGGCTCCCAGAGGGGCCAGATCGAAGCCGACGAGGCGGCCATGATCGCCAAGGTGTTCCAACTCAACGATCTCACCGCCCGGGATCTGATGACCCCGCGCGTGGCCGCCCCCACCCTGGCCGCCAGCACACCCCTCGATGGCGTGCGCGGCACCCTGCTTGCCAACCACGCCCCCTGGTGGGTGGTGCTGGGGGAAGAGGTGGACGAAATTGTGGGGGTGGCCAGCCGCGAGCGGCTGCTCACCGCCCTGGTGGAGGGCCAGGGTCAGCTCACCCCCTCCCAGCTGAGTGAGACGGTGGAATTCGTGCCGGAGATGATTCGGGCCGACCGGCTGCTCACCGGCTTCCGCCGCAACAGTGGCGGCGTGCGGGTGGTGGTGGATGAATTCGGTGGATTTGTGGGAGTGATCGGCGCCGAGGCGGTGCTGGCGGTGCTGGCCGGTTGGTGGCGCCGGACCCAGGGGCCCAGCCTGGAGGCCCCCCCATGACCTGCCCCTCCACGCCAGAACGCTGCCGGCTGCTGCTGCGTCAGTGGCGCCGCCAGCTGCTGCTCAGCCCGCGGGAACGCAGCCTGCTGGCCGGTGCCCTGGCAGGTCTGGACCGGCAGCTGCTGCGCCTGGAGCGGCGGCAGCTGCGGCTGGCCGTCTTCGGCCGGGTGGGGGTGGGCAAGTCGAGCCTGGTGAATGCCCTGCTGGGGGAGGCCCTGTGCCCCACCGATGTGGCCCATGGCTGCACCCGAGCCCAGCGGGCAGCCGCCTGGCACCAGCCAATCCCCGGCCTCCAGCAGCTTGAGCTGGTGGACACCCCGGGGATCGATGAGATCGACGGGGCGGGCCGCAGCCGCCTGGCCGGGCGGGTGGCCCGGGGGGCCGATCTGGTGCTGCTGGTGCTGGATGGCGACCTCACCAGCGTGGATCAAGAGGCGCTAGAGCCGCTCTGGGCCAGCGGTAAGCCCCTGGTGCTGGTGCTCAACCGCAGTGATTGCTGGCCGGAGGCGGAACGCCACGATCTGCTCGCCAGCATCCGCCGCCGGCTGCTGGCCCTGCTGCCCCCCGGGGCACCGGAGCAGGAGCTGGTGGCGGTGGCGGCGGCCCCCCGCCGCCCGCGCCTGCGGGCCGATGGACGGGTGCGCGCCGACTGCGGCGCGCCCGAGGTGGAACCGCTGCGCCAGCTCCTGCTCACCCTGCTGGAGCAGCAGGGCGAACTGCTGCTGGCATTGAACAGCCTGCAGGCAGCTGAGCGCTTCCAGCGCCAGCTGCACCGCGAGCGGCTGCTGCGGGGTCGCCGCTCGGCCCAGGGGCTGATCGGCCGTTATGCGGCCCTCAAGGCCACCGGCGTGGCCGCCAATCCCCTGGTGCTGCTCGACCTGGCTGGTGGCCTGGCCTGCGACACCGCCCTGATCGCCCAGCTCTGCCAGCTCTATGGGCTGCCCGTCGATGGTCCGGCAGCCCGCCAGCTGCTGGCCCAGCTCTCCCGCCACAACGCCCTGCTGGGTGGGGCCCAGCTGGGCATCCAGCTGCTGCTGGCCGCCCTGCGCCAGCTGCTGCTGCTGGCCGCCCCGCTCAGCGCCGGCCTAAGCCTGGCGCCGGCCGCACCGGTGGCCCTGGCCCAGGCCGCCCTGGCGGTGCACACCACCCGGCGCACCGGCCGGCTGGCCGCCCAGGAATTGCTGCGGCGCAGCCAGCGCGGCGGCCAGCCCGGCGCCCTGCTGCGCCGCCTGGCCAGCAGCGACCCCCAGGTGCACCATTGGCTGCACCACGCCCAGTTCATCCCCCGAACCCGGGCCGGCAGTTCCAGCAACGCCAACCCGGCGAACGGCGCTGCCAACCTGCAGGCCCTGCTGCCGTGAGCATCGCCCTGCTGGGCACCAGTGCCGACCCGCCCACCCGCGGCCACCAGGCGCTGCTGGAGGGGCTGCTGGCCCACTTCCCCCGGGTGGCCACCTGGGCCAGCGACAACCCGATCAAGCAGCACGGGGCGCCGTTGGCCCAGCGCACGGCCCTGCTGGCCGCCCTGGTGCGGGCCATCGCCAATCCCCATCTGGAACTGGTGCAGGAGCTGAGCAGCCCCTGGGCGATCACCACCCTGCGACGGGCGGCCCAGCGCTGGCCCGGGGCGGAGCTGGTGTTTGTGGTGGGCAGTGATCTGGCCGGCCAAATTCCACGCTGGATCGAGGCGGAGGCGGTGCTGCGCAGCTGCCGCTTGGCGGTCGTGCCGCGCCACGGCTGGCCGCTGGATCCAGCCACGCTCACGCGGCTGGAGCAGCTGGGCGGTCGGGTCGAGACCCTGCCCCTGCAGATTCCCGCCACGGCCAGCTCCACGATCCGCCACCAACCCCGCCCCGACCAGGTGCCCGCCGCCGTCTGGCCAGTGCTGCTGGAGCACAATCTCTACGGCCTCACCGCCCGACCCTGATGCGTCTCGCCCTGGCCCAGCTCAATCCGGTGGTGGGCGATCTGGCGGGCAATGGGGCGCGGATCCTGGCGGCCTGCCGGCGGGCCGCAACCGAGGGGGCCGACCTGGTGCTCACCCCGGAACTCTCCCTGTGGGGCTACCCACCCCGCGATCTGCTGTTGCTGCCGGCCCGCCTCGAAGCCCAGAGCCAAGCCCTCGATGGGCTGGCCGCAGCCCTGGCGGCAGCCCCCGGCACGCCTGCGGTGCTGGTGGGGGTGGCCGAAGCCTGCGGCGAGCGCTGCCTGCCCAACCTGCACAACGCCCTGGCCCTGGTGGAGGCCGGCGGCTGGCGGGTGGTGGCCCGCAAGCAGCTGCTGCCCAGCTACGACGTGTTCGACGAGCGGCGCTACTTCCGCCCCGCCAGCGCACCGGCCCTGCTGGAGCTGGAGTGCCGGGGCCGCAGCTGGCGGCTGGGGCTCACCATCTGCGAAGACCTCTGGGTGGAGGAGGAGCTGCAGGGCCAGCGGCTGGTGGGCCCCGATCCGATCGCCGCCCTGCAGCCCCTGCAACCGGATCTGCTGCTCAACCTCTCCGCCTCCCCCTTCAGCCAGGCCAAGGGCAGCCTGCGCCGCCAGCTGGCCAGCCGCGCCGCCGGCCGCCTCGGCTGCCCGGTGGTGTACGTGAACCAGGTGGGCGGCAACGACGAACTGGTGTTCGACGGCGCCAGCTTCGTGGTGGATGCCCACGGCGCGCTGCTCTGCCGGCTGCCCTGCTGCCAGGAAGCGGTGACGCTGTGGGACGCCGCAGCGTCGCCCGGTCCGGGGGAGGGGGCGGGCAGCCTGGCCCCGGAACCGGAGCCCCTGGAGCAACTGTTCCGCGTGCTGGTGCTGGGGGTGCGCGACTACGCCGGCACCTGCGGTTTCCAGCAGGCCCTGCTGGGGCTGAGTGGCGGCATCGATTCGGCCCTGGTGGCGGTGATTGCGGCCGCCGCCCTGGGGGGCAACCGGGTGCGGGCCCTGCTGTTGCCCTCCCCCTGGAGTTCGGCCGGCTCCATCGACGATGCCCTGGCCCTGGCGGGCCGGCTCGGCCTGCGCACCGACACCCTGCCGATCGCCGCCTTGATGGCCGGCTTTGATCAGGCCCTGGCGCCCGCCCTGGGGGGAGAACCGACGGGCGTCACGGCCGAAAACCTGCAATCCCGCATCCGCGGCAGCCTGCTGATGGCGGTGGCCAACGCCGAGGGTGGCCTGCTGCTCGCCACCGGCAACAAGAGCGAGCTGGCGGTGGGTTACTGCACCCTCTACGGCGACATGAACGGTGGGCTGGCGGTGATCGGCGACGTGTACAAGTGCCGCGTGTTCGAGCTCTGCGCCTGGCTGGATTCCCCTGCCGCCGCCAGCTGCCGCGCCGACCTGGGCCTGCCGGCCAGCGGTGAGCTGGTGGGGGCGGCGATCCGCCACAAGCCCCCCAGCGCCGAGCTGCGGCCCAACCAGCAGGACAGCGACTCCCTGCCGGAGTACGCCGTGCTCGATCCCCTGCTGGAGGCCCTGGTGGAGCAGCGCCGCAGCCCCGAACAGCTGGGGGCTGCGGGCCACGACGGTGCCCTGGCCGAGCGGGTGATGGGGCTGCTGCGCCGGGCCGAATTCAAACGCCGGCAGGCGGCTCCGGTGCTGAAGGTGAGCGGCCAGGCGTTTGGTAGCGGCTGGCGGATGCCGATTGCCGCCCGCTGAGCCAGGCTGAGGGGGCACGCGCAACCTCCATGGCCGCCCCGTCCACCCCCAACGCCCCGATGGCCAGCATCGGCGTGCCCAGCGAGATCAAGCGCGACGAGCAGCGCGTTGCCCTCACCCCCGATGGCGTGCGGGAGCTGGTGGGCCAGGGGATTGAGGTGCGGGTGCAGGCGGGGGCAGGCCTGGGGGCAGGCCTCAGCGACGACGCCTTTGCCGCTGCCGGTGCCCGGCTGGTGGGCCAGGAGGAGGCCTGGGCGGCCCACCTGGTGGTGAAGGTGAAGGAACCCCAGCCCGAGGAATTTGCGTTCCTGCGGGCCGACCTGGTGCTGTTCACCTACCTGCACCTGGCGGCCTACCCCGAGGTGGGCCGGGCCCTGCTGGAGGCCGGCACCACCGCCGTGGCCTACGAGACCGTGCAGCTGGAGGACGGCAGCCTGCCCCTGCTGGCGCCGATGAGCGAGATCGCCGGCCGGCTGGCCGCCCAAGTGGGGGCCCACCTGCTCGAGAAGCCCCATGGCGGCCGCGGCATCCTGATGGGGGGCTGCACCGGCGTGCGGCCGGCGCGGGTGGTGGTGCTCGGCGCCGGCAGCGTGGGCTGGAATGCCGCCCGGATCGCCGCGGCCATGGACGCCGAGGTGCTGCTGCTGGATCGCTCGCCCCAGCGGCTACGCCAGCTGGAGGCCGACCGGCGCGGCCGGCTGGTGAGCCTGGTGAGCAGCCGCAGCCTGATCGAGCGGCACGTGCCGGCGGCCGACCTGCTGATCGGTGCCGTGCTCACCCCGGGCGGCCGCGCTCCCACGCTGGTGGATGAGGAGCTGGTGAAGCAGATGAAACCCGGCTCGGTGATCGTGGATGTGGCGATCGACCAGGGCGGCTGCATCGCCACCAGCCGCGAAACCACCCACACCGACCCGGTACACACCCTCCACGGCGTGCAGCACTACGCCGTGGGCAACATGCCCGGCGCCGTGCCCTTCACCTCCACCGAAGCGCTGATGAGCGTGACCCTGCCCTACATCCTGGTGATGGCCGGCCGCGGCCTGGCCGAAGCGGTCACCGACCGGCCCGAACTGCTCTCCGGGCTCAACACGGTGGCTGGGGCCGTCTGCCACCCCGGCGTGGCCCGGGCCCTGGGCCGCTCGCCGCGCCATCCCATGGCCTGCCTGCGCTGATGCTCAACCCTGCACGCATCCGGGTGCTGGCGGTGGGCAAGGCGCGCAAGGGCTGGGTGCGTGACGGCCTGGCCAGCTACCACAAGCGCCTGCCGGGGCTCACCGTGGTGGAGCTGCGCGACAGCAGCCCGGAGCGGGAGGCGGAGGCGCTGCTGGCCGAACTGCGGGGCGATGAGCAGCTGGTGGCCCTCACGGAGGAGGGCCAGAGCCTGGGGTCAGTGCAGCTGGCCGAGCGCCTGCGTGACTCGGGCTCCGGCCGGCTGGCCTTCGTGATCGGCGGCGCCGATGGGCTCGCCCCCCGGCTCAAACAGCGGGCCGCCTGGACCCTGAGCCTCTCACCGCTCACCTTTCCCCACGAGCTGGCGCGGCTGCTGCTGCTGGAGCAGCTCTACCGGGCCCAAACGATCCTGCAGGGGGGCCCCTACCACCGCGGCTAAGGGCAGCGCAGGGGGGGCAACGGCCGCTGCAGGGCCGCCGGCGCGATGCCCTCCCGCAGGGCCAGCACCAGGCCAGCCGCCTCGCTGTAACTGCCGGCCGGCAGCACCTCCAGCCCCAGGGCAGCCCCATCCACCTGCAGCAGGCAGGGGTTGTGGACGGCAATCAACGGCACCCGCCGCTCGGCGCAGGCCAGCACCGCCGCACCCCCGAGGGCGCCGGCGGGGGCCACCACGGCCCCGATCTGGTCGGGCCGCAGCAGCTGGGGATCGCTCCAGCCGCCCGCGGTGGCAGAGGGCACCAGATCCGGAGCCCGGCTCAGCCCCACCAGCACGCAGGCCAAGAAGGTGTAGCCGAGCTCCTCGCCAGCGGCGCGGGGATCGAGCGCGGCGCTGATCGGCAGGGGGCTGAGGGCCGGGG
>JAGYNF010000083.1 GCA_018400215.1 Cyanobium sp. M55B138
CGCCGGGTGGGCGAGCGGGGCCGGGGGCCGCAGCGCTGCCTGGAGTTAGCGGCCGTGCTCGACCCGGCGTTTCGCCTGCTGGTGCCCCTGCGGGAGCTGCGCAACCGCCAGCTCTGGCAGCCTGGCTGGCAGCAGTTGCCCCAGCCCGCCATGCAGATCATTCCCGCCATCGACCTGCTCGATGGCCACTGCGTGCGGCTGCATCAGGGCGACTACGACCAGGTGACCCGCTTCAGCGACGACCCCGTGGCCCAGGCCCTGAGCTGGCAGGCCCAGGGGGCCGAGCGGCTGCATCTGGTGGATCTCGATGGCGCCCGCAGCGGCCAACCGACCAATGACGTGGCCGTGAAGGCAATCACGGCGGCCCTGGCGATCCCCGTGCAGCTCGGTGGTGGCGTGCGCAGCGCCGAACGGGCCGAGGAGCTGCTGGCCTGCGGCCTCGATCGGGTGATCCTCGGCACCGTGGCGCTGGAGCAACCCGAGCTGGTGGAGGCCCTGGCCGCCCGCCACCCCGGCCGCATCGTGGTGGGCATCGATGCCAAGAACGGCAAGGTGGCCACCCGCGGCTGGCTTGCGGAGAGCGGCACCGACGCCAGCGCCCTGGCCCGCCGCTTCAGCACCAGCCCCCTGGCGGCCCTGATCTGCACCGACATCGCCACCGACGGCACCCTGGCGGGGCCCAACCTCGCATTCCTGCGCGCCATGGCCGGGGCCAGCAGCGTGCCGGTAATCGCCTCCGGCGGCATCGGCTGCCTGGAACACCTGCTGTCGCTGTTGCCCCTGGCATCCCTCGGCATCGAGGCGGTGATCGTGGGCCGGGCCCTCTATGACGGCCGGGTGGATCTGGCGGAAGCCCTCCAGGCAATCGGCCCGCACCGGCTCCAGGACGTGGGCGAGACCCCCCTCAGCGCCGACATCGCCTGAGCCTGCGGCGGCGGCTGATCAGGGCAGAAACGGAACCATTGCGGCCTGCCCTATAACAGAGGGAGTGCTTCATTGGTGTGTCGCGTGAGCGCCGTCGCCCACCCAACCGGCCGCCAGGCCTCCTGCGCCACGGTCGACGACGTCTACCGCCGCTGCCGCGAGCTGGGCATGCGGCTGAGCCGGCAACGGCGCATGGTGCTGGATCTGCTCTGGGCCGAAAAGAATCACCTCAGCGCCCGCGACATCTTCGAGAAGCTCAACAACCTTGGCCGCAACATCGGCCACACCTCCGTCTATCAAAATCTGGAGGCGTTGCAATCGGCCGGGGTGATCGAATGCCTCGATCGCGCCAGTGGCCGGCTCTACGGCTACCGCAGCGACCCCCACAGCCACCTCACCTGCATCGATTCCGGCGCCATTCAAGACCTCGATGTGCAATTGCCCGCTGAATTGCTCCGGCAGATCGAGACCCACACCGGCTATGCGATCGAGTCCTACACCTTGCATCTCACCGGACGGCGGCGCCGCCCTTGCTGAGGTCGGTACCTTGGGTCGACGCGTCGGCTCTGTTGCTTGTCTATCCAGCTGCTGCTACTGGCTGAGCCGCTGATCGCCACCGGTCTCAACCGCTGGCTGGCGACCGACCGCCCCGACCTCACGGTGGTGGAGGCCAGCGGGGCCCTCAACGGACCGCCCGCCTTGGTGCTCTGGCGCCCCAGCAGCGGCACACCGCTCGATGCCCTTCAGCGGGAGATGATCCTGCTAAGGGAACGCTGGCAGCCGGCCCCGTTGCTGCTGCTGCTGGGGGATGGCCATGGCCTCCCCCCTGCCGACTTGCTGCTGCTGAGCTGTGAGGGGCTACTGGAGGATCCCACCCCCAGCCAGCTGCTCACCGCCCTCGACACCCTGTTGCAGGGGGGGCGGGTGATGGAACTGCACTGGCAGGCGGGGGATCGCGATGACGCCAACCGGCGGCTGGGGGCCAACCTGGGCCAAGCCCTGCTGTTGGGTGGGCTGCAGCAGATCGACGTGGCCGCCACCGGCTGTCAATTGCTGCTCAGCCGCCCCACCATCCATCCCCTGGCCCGCCTGATGCTGCAGGGCCGCCTTCGGGAACTGGCCTGGGCACGACGCCTGCTGCTCTGGCTGTGGGGGCCGCTGAGCCTGGCCTGGGCGGACACCCCAGCCGATGGCGACAGTGGCAGCCAATCCCCCACCCGGGCCCACAGCAGCGGCACCAGCCTCACCCTGCAGCAGCGCAACGCCAGCGGCGTGTGGCAGGCGGTGCAGCAACGGCTCACCAGCGCCATCGAAGCCGGCCTGGCCAACCACAGCGGCCAGTTGCTTGCGCTTGAGGGGCTGAGTGGCCAGCGCCGGATCGACCTCTTGATCGCCCTGATCGACCAGCTCGATGCCCTGCGGGGCCAGCTGGTCGAGGAGCTGGGCCAGAACCCCGGCGACCCCGCCAGCCAGCTGCTGCAGCGCTGGCGCTCCCTGCAACCGCGACTGCGGGAACAGGCCCTGCTGGCCATGGCCAGTCCCTACGTCCAGCTGCCGCTGGAGGGCCAGCTGCGCCTGGTGGCGGCCCGTCTGGTCGAGGCCAGTGATCTGGAGAGCGACGACCCCGAGCTGCCCGATGCCCAGGCCATGCTCACCACCCTGGTGATGGCCCGGCCCCTGCTGGTGGAGGGCCAGCTGCTGCCGGCCGATGAACCGCGGGCGGTGCTGCATCTGGAGCGCTTGGTGGCCAACTGGCTGCTGCGCAGCGCCGAACTGCTGGCCGCCGACGTGCTCGCCTGCTGCGGCGACTGGCCAGAGCTGCGCCGCTACCTGCTGCGTCCGGAGCTGCTCTCCACCCGCAACCTCGAGCGCCTGCGCAACCAACTCAATGCCCAACAGCGCTGGTTGAGCTGGTTTGAGCGGCCCGTGGCCCTCTACGAGAGCCGGCGCCAGCTGCTCTGCCTCGAAGCCGGTGGCATCGCCTGCCACAACCTGCTCGAACCCCGCGACCAGGAGCTGCGGCGCCTGGGCTGGCTGCAACAGCTGGTGACCCTGGCCCTGGAAACCCGCGACGCCCTGGCCCCCCAGCTGCGCCAGTTGATCCGTGGTTTCGGCGATCTGGTGGTGGTGCTGCTCACCCAGGTGGTGGGCCGGGCCATTGGCCTGGTGGGTCGGGGCATCCTGCAGGGCATGGGCCGCAGCCTCGGTCGCCCCTCCTGACCAGTGGACGGCCACAATGGCCCAAACCGAAGGGTCTGGGATGAACCGCCGTGTCGGCATTGAGGCAGCCCCCCGCTGGGCTGCACGCCAGGTTGCCCTTGCAGCCACCCTGCTGGCCCTGCTGCTCGGGGTGGCGCTCTGCCCGGCCCCGGCCCTGGCCTCGCTCACCAACAACAACTACGACGGCAACATCTACGCCCTCTATGCCGGCAACGGCTCCCTGGTGCCACCCCGCAGCACCCTGGAGAAGGCCCTGGCGGACCAGCGCGCCGCCGTGGTGATCTATTACCTCGACGACGACGCCTCCAGCAAGCAGTTTGCGCCGGTGGTGTCGGAACTGCAGCGGCTGTGGGGCAACAACATCGAGCTGATCCCCCTGACGACGGATCCACTCCAGAACCGGGCCGACCAGGGCCCCAGCGATCCAGCCCACTACTGGCATGGCCGCATCCCCCAGGTGGTGGTGTTCGACCCCCAGGGCCAGGTGGTGCTCGATGCCGAGGGCCAGGTGGGCCTCGGCGCCATCAACGCAGCGGTGAGTCAGGCCACCGGAATCAACATCCCGGAGGAGTTCCTCACCAGCACCACCGTGAGCATCAACGAGCTCAACGCGGAGGTGGTGAACCGGTGAGCCAGGCCCCCATGCGCCAGGAGAGCGACAGCCTCGGCCCGATCGCCGTGCCCGCCGACCACTACTGGGGCGCCCAGACCCAGCGGTCGCTGCGCTATTTCCCCTTCGGCCAGGCCATGCCCCTGGCGGTGGTGCACGCCTTCGGCGCGCTCAAGGCCGCCTGCGCCGAGGTGAACCGGGCCAAGGGCAAGCTCAGCCCCGATCTGGCCGCCCTGATCGTGGCCGCTGCCGAGGAGGTGGCCGCCGGCACGCTTGATCGCGAGTTCCCACTGAAGGTGTGGCAGACGGGCTCAGGCACCCAGACCAACATGAACGTGAACGAGGTGATCGCCAACCGGGCGATCGCGGCCTCCGGTGGCGTGCTGGGCAGCAAGAGCCCGGTGCACCCCAACGACCACGTGAATCTCAGCCAGTCGAGCAACGACACCTTCCCGGCGGCCCTGCACATCGCCGTGGCGATCGAGCTGCAACGCCGGCTGATCCCGGCGGTGGAGGCCCTGCGCGATGCCCTGGCCGCCAAGGCCGAGGCCTTCGCGGGCATCATCAAGATCGGCCGCACCCACCTGCAGGATGCGGTGCCCCTCAGCCTGGGGCAGGAGTTCGGCGGCTACGCGGCCCAGCTGGAGCTGGGGCTCGAGAGCCTGCGGGCCAGCCTGTCCCAGGTGCACCAGCTGGCGATCGGCGGCACCGCCGTGGGCACGGGCCTCCATGCCCCGGCCGGCTTCGGCGAGGCGGTGGCGGCCCGGCTGGCCGAGCGCCTCGGCCTGCCCTTCACCAGCGCCCCCAACAAGTTCCAGGCCCTGGCGGGCCATGAACCCCTGGCGGCAGCCCACGGCGCCCTCACGGTGCTGGCCGGCAGCCTGATGAAGATCGCCAACGACATCCGCTGGCTGGCCAGCGGCCCCCGCTGCGGCCTGGGCGAGCTGATCCTGCCCGAGAACGAACCCGGCAGCTCGATCATGCCGGGCAAGGTGAACCCCACCCAGTGCGAGAGCCTCACGATGGTGGCCGTGCAGGTGATGGGCAACAACACCGCCGTGCAGATGGCCGCCAGCCAGGGCAACTTCGAGCTCAACGTGTTCAAGCCCCTGATCGCCCACAACCTGCTGGAGAGCATCGCCCTGCTCACGGGCAGCTGCACCAGTTTCCGCGAGCACTGCATCGCCGGCCTGCAGGCCAACGAAACCCGCATCGATACCCTGCTCGACCAGAGCCTGATGCTGGTGACGGCCCTCACCCCGGCGATCGGCTACGACCGGGCCTGCGCCATCGCCAAACACGCCCACCAGCACCAGCTCAGCCTCAAGGAGGCCGCCCTGGTGCTCGGCGAACTCAGCGCCGAGGAGTTCGACCAATGGGTGCAACCTGAAGCGATGGTTTGAGACCTGGATCCGTTGCCGGCTGAATTCCTGGCCAGAATGGGTGGCTGGCATCCATCGAACCCAGCCCACCGAGGATCCAGCGATGACCCTGCCCCGCGGCGAGAGTGCCTTTGCCGACGCCGGCATTCCCATGGCCTTCGTGGCAGCAGGTCAGAACCAGGGAGGTCTGGGGGGCATCCTCGCCGCCAACGGAGCCATGGCCAGCTTCACCGGCCGGAGCGAAGCCTCCCTGGCCGGGCTGGCCTTTGCCGAACTGGTGCATCGCGATGATCTGGCCATCGGTGAGGACCAGATCGCCCGCCTGCGCAGTGGCGAAATCGACGGCTGCTCCTTCGAGAAACGCTTCGAACATGCCGATGGCCATCGCACCTGGGGGCTCCTGACGGTTGCACCGTCCCAGGACAACGGCTCCGGGGAGGCGGGGGCCCTGATCGTGCAGGTGCACGACATCTCTGAGCGGAAACACTTCGTGGGTCAGCTCGAATATTTTGCCGATCACGACCCGCTCACCTCCCTCTGCAACCAGCGGCGCTTCCGCATCGAAGTCGATCGCCAACTCGCCTATGGCCGCCGGCACGGGGGCGGCGGTGCCGTGTTAATGCTCGACCTGGATCACTTCAAGGAGATCAACGACCAATTCGGCCATGCCGCCGGTGATGCCCTGATCATCGCCGTGGCCACGGCCCTGGTCGCGAACTCCCGGGAAACCGACGTGATCGCCAGGCTGGGCGGGGATGAATTTGCCATCCTGCTCCCCGAAGCCAACCTCAACGAGGCGGCCGGCCATGCCGAATCGATCCTCAAGGCCCTGCTCGCGGTGGGAGTTGAAGGCGCCGCCCAAGGCATGGCCATCGCCGCCAGTTGCGGTGTGGCGGGCTTCCTGAGCAACGACGGCCAGTCGGCCGACGACGTGTTGATCAATGCCGATCTGGCCCTCTACCAGGTGAAGGAATCCGGCCGGGGCTGCGTGCAGGTGTATCACAGTGACAGTGGCCTGCATGAAAAGGTCCATGCCCGGCTGCTCTGGTCGGAACGGATCCGCGATGCCCTCGACAACGATGGTTTTGTGCTGCATGCCAGGCCGGTGATCGACCTACGCACCAATGAGGTGTCGTTTTACGAACTGCTGATCCGCCTGCGGGCACCGGGGGGGATTTTGATTCCCCCTTCGGTTTTTCTCTACACAGCCGAACGCTTTGGCATGGCCGTGGCCATCGATGAATGGGTGACAGGGCAAGCGATTCAGCTTCTGGAACGGATGGACCCCGCCCATCGGTTGGCCCTCGGGGTGAACATCAGTGGCGCCTCCCTGCTGGGCGCACAATTCATCACCTTCCTGCAGGCCCAGCTGGCCACGACCAGCTTCCCCCCCCATCTACTGATCTTTGAGCTGAGTGAGGCAGTGGCCATGGCAAATCTGGAGGGTGCCCGTCGACTCAAACAGTCCCTGGTCAAACTTGGCTGCCGACTCGCCCTCGATGATTTCGGTGCAGCGTTTGGCAGCTTCTTCTATCTCAAACACCTGCGCGTTGATGTGCTCAAAATCGATGGTGACTACGTGCGTGGCCTTGGTACCGACAACGACCCCACCGACTGCCTGATTATTGAAGCGCTGGTGAAGCTGGCCAAGGGCCTGGGCGCCATTGTGGTCGCTGAATTTGTGGGTGATCAGGAAACCCGCCAGAAGCTGTTGGCCATGGGGGTTCACCTGGGCCAGGGGGCCTTCCTTGGCCCCGCCTGCGACATCGGCGAGATCGCAGCCCTCCAGCCCCACCACTGAACGATTCCTGGTCAGTGCAGCCTGGGTCGCAGGCGATCAACAGCACTCGGCACCCCGACGGAATCGCGCCAGTCGCGGCATGGGAGCGTCAACGGTTGCATTGCCTACGGAAGCAGGGGTACCGCCACTGGTGAGATGGCGACACCGTAAAAGCCCCCCTTGACCGCGCCCCCGATCCCCCGCGCCGAGCTGGCCGCCCTCAATCAGTTGCGCAACGGCCCCGCCGCCCGGCGCCTGGCCAGCCACCTGCTCACGCTTGCGCTAGGAGGCGTGGTGTGGGGCCA
>JAGYNF010000084.1 GCA_018400215.1 Cyanobium sp. M55B138
CGCCGTCAGGGATCTGGTAGGGGTCGGGGGCGATGAAGGGAAAGCCGGAGAGGATCTCCAGCACCATGGCATAGCCCATCGACACCAGGATCGCCAGGGCGGCCAGGGGGGTGAGCAGGCCTGGAATCAGGGCGATGCCTGCCCCCCACATGGAGGCGGCAGAGAGGAAACAGAGCCACTTCGGCGTGTTCAGGGCCTTGGCCCAGGTGCCCAGGTTGCGCAGCTTGGGCCAGCCATGGCGGATGAAGCACACCCCCATGAACAGGCGCAACACCAGCAGGGCCGCCTGGCCCGCGATTGAGGGGGCCGCCGGCACCAGCAGCTCCACCACCGTGATCTCCATCCATTTCAAGCGGATCTGCCCCGAAACGTAGGCAGACTGCCGCTTGCTGGCCAGCATTGGCGTGTGTCCCCACACCTGTGGCTGGCTGTGTTTGATCCCCAACTGGCCCTCGCCTCCGGCAGCAGCGCTCCGCTGGGGGCCACGCTCCAACAGGGCGGGGTGAACTTCAGCCTCCATGCCCGCCAGGGCGATCGGCTGGAGCTATGCCTGTTTGATGCCCTCGAGGATCCCGAGCCGGCGGCGGTGGTGGCCTTCAGCGGCGAGCAGCACCGCAGTGGCTCCTACTGGCATGGCTGGTTGGCGGGGGTGGCGCCGGGCCAGCTCTATGGCTACCGCTTGCCCGCGGATCCCGACTGCCTGCTGCTCGATCCCTATGGCCTGGCCCTGGCGGTGCCGACCGGCTTCGACCGCCAGCGGGGCCAACGGCGAGCCGGGGGGGGAGGTGGCTGGTCCGGGGCCATGAAGAGCGTGGTGGCCGACCTCCACGCCTATGACTGGGAGGGGGATCGGCCCCTGCAGCGGCCGGCGCGTGAGACGGTGATCTACGAGCTGCATGTGCGTGGCTTCACCGCCGATTCCAGCGCCGGCGTGGCCGCCGAACGGGCCGGCACCTATGCCGGCTTGATCGACAAGATCCCCTACCTGCAGCAGCTGGGCATCACCGCCGTGGAGCTGCTGCCCGTGTTCGCCTTCGACGCCCAGGCCGCACCGGCCGGGCTGAGCAACTATTGGGGCTACCAGCCCATCAGCGTGCTGGCCCCCCACCCGGCCTACGCCAGGGGCAGCGATCCCCTGGCGGCGCTCAACGAGTTCCGCGACCTGGTCAAGGCCCTGCACCGCGCCGGCATCGAGGTGATCCTGGATGTGGTGTACAACCACACGGCCGAGGGGGCCAGCACCGGGGCTGCCGCAGGCCCCACCCTCTCCTATCGGGGCTTGGCCGCCAACGACTACTACCTGTTGCAGAGCGATGGCAACGGCGGCCAGCGCGACCTGGATGTGACCGGTTGCGGCAACACGCTCAATGCCAACAACCCGGTGGTGCGCCGCCTGATCCGTCACAGCCTGCGCCACTGGGTGCAGGAGATGCATGTGGATGGCTTCCGCTTTGATCTGGCGGCGGTGCTCTCCCGCGATGAGGCGGGCAACCCGGAGCCGCGGCCGCCGATCCTGCTCGATCTCGACAGTGATCCGGTGCTGGCTGGCACCAAGCTGATCGCCGAGGCCTGGGATGCCGCCGGGCTCTATGAGGTGGGCAGCTTTGTGGGCGAGCGCTGGCAGGAGTGGAATGGCCGCTTCCGCGACGACCTGCGCCACTTTCTGAAAGGCGATTCCGGTTTTGCCTGGTTGGCGGCCCAGCGTTTGATCGGCAGTCCGGATGTGTATGGCCAGCGCGGCCGGGAGGCGGAGCTGAGCGTGAACTTCATCACCTGCCATGACGGCTTCACCCTGGCGGATTGGGTGAGCTACGACGGCAAGCACAACGGCGCCAACGGCGAGGCCAACCGCGACGGCACAGGCGACAACGCCAGCTGGAACTGCGGCGTGGAGGGCCCCAGCCAGGATCCAGAGGTGCTGGCCCTGCGGGGCCGCCAGATGCGCAATGCCCTCTGCCTGCTGCTGCTCGCGTCGGGCACGCCGATGCTCACCATGGGCGATGAGGTGGGCCGCAGCCAGAGCGGCAACAACAACGCCTACTGCCAGGACAACCCCACCAGTTGGTTCGACTGGACCCTGGTGGAGCGCCAGGCCGATCTGCTGCGCTTCACCCGGGAGCTGATCGCCTTTCGCCAGCGGCGCGATGTGGTGGTGGACCACGACGCCCTCTCCCTGGCCGATCTGCTGCGGCGCTGCGCCGTGGAGTGGCATGGGGTGGAGCCCGGCCAGCCCGACTGGGGCCCCGACTCCCACTCCCTGGCCCTCAGTTACACCAGCGCCGAGCACCGTTTTCGGATGCATGTGATGGTGAATGCCTGGTGGCAGCCCCTGCGCTTCACCCTGCCGCCCACCGGCCTGGCGGATGGCCGCTGGCACCGCTGGATTGACACCGCCCTACCCAGCCCCGACGACATCGCGACCTGGGCGGAGGTGCCGCCCCTGCCGGACCATGCCTACCAGGTGCAGCCGCGCTCGGTGGTGGCCCTGGTGGTGCGCGCCGGAGTTGGTTGATGCTGACCCTGGTGGCCCTGGTGTTTTGGCTGCTGCTCGGCCTGGGCTTGGCCCTGCTGGAGTGGCCTTACCAGGCGCTCTCGGAGTTGGGCTTCCGCCTGCAGCGCTGGGGCTGGTCGCTCAGGGGGCTGGAGGGGGCGGAGGGCGGTTCAGACCTGGCGGCCGCCCTGCTGGTGTTTGGCGCCAGTGCGTTGCTGTTCTGGCTGGCCTGGGGCCCCCTGGCCGCGGGCCGGGGCGGAGGCGTGGCGCCGCTGCTGGCCCTCGATCGCACGGTGCCCCCCCTGCCAGCGGCGGTGGAAGCCAGCTGGCTGGAGAAGCTCAGCCTGCGCAGCCAGCTGCAGCGGCTGCCGCTGATGTTGCTCACCCACATTGGTGGGCTGGCGGTGGGGGTGGAGTCGCCATCGGTGGCGATTGGCGCCAGCACTTTTCTGGCGATCCGGCGGCGCTGGCCCCGCTGGCGCCCCCTGGCGGCGCTGCCCCTGCCCGCCGTGGCCGTGATCGGTGGGGCAGCGGGGCTGGGGGTGGCCTTCCGCTCGCCGCTGCTGGCGGTGACCTATGCCCTTGAGGAGGTGGGGCGCCGCAGTGGTGTGGGCCTGCTGGGCCCGATGTTGCTGGTGTCGGGAGCCGGGGCGCTGGTGAGCACGGCCCTGGGGCAGCCGGCCCGGTTGGAAGGCTTGCAGTTCGGCGGGCTGGCGGCCGACCTCTGGGGTTGGGCAGGGCTATTCACGCTGCTGGGTGCTGCCCTGGGCGTGCTGTTGGTGCGCCTGCTGATTCCGGCCGCGGCGCGGGTGCAGCGGCTGATGGGCCGGCAGCGCCTGCTGGGCGCCGTGCTGCTGGCCCTGGCGCTCACGGCCCTGGCGGTGCTGAGCGCCGGCCTCAGCCTCAACGATGGCTCGCTGTCGCTGGCGGCCGCCCTGGCAGGAGAGAGCGGAGGACCGCCCCTCACCCTGCTGTGGCGGGGCCTGGCCAGCATCGTGAGCCTGGCGGCCGGCGCGCCTGGGGGCCTGATGCACGACTCCATGACCCTGGGGGCCCTGTTCACCTCCCTGCTGCCGGCGCAGATCGGCCTGTCCACGCCGCAGCTGGGACAACTGGCGGCGCTGGGTGCCGTGGCCCTGTTTGCGGCCGCCCAGGGCACACCCCTGTTCTGCGCTGCGTTTGTGTTCACCCTGCAGGGGGATCCCCAGTTGCTGCCGGCCCTGTTGTTGGTGGCGGCCGTGGGTGATGCCCTCAGCGCCAGGTGGCGCGGTGAGGGCTGGAACGGCCACCAGTGCGCCGTTCTGATCAGCGCACCACCAGCTGCAGGCGGTGGCCATCGGGATCGCCCACCTGCAGGCCCGCCTGAAACCCCAGGCTCTCGGCTTCCTGGCTGGAGAGCGTCACCACCCCAGGGCTGAGCAGCCGGCCACCGTGCTGCTCAAGCTGCGCTGCGATCGCCTCCAGCTGCGCGGGTCCTTCTCCCACCAGCAGGCGCAGCTGGCCGTGGGCCCGGTCCTGGGGAGCCAGATCGGCGGGGATCGGCCGGCCGCCGGCCGGGGCGCGGTAGTCGAGGCACTCGATGCCGGCGCCGCTGGCGCAGCGGTGGCCGGTGATGCGCACCCGGGTGCCGGCCAGGCCATCGAGCCCATCCTGCTCCGGCCCCTCGTTGATGCCGTCGCTGCCCAGACGCAGGCCCAGCAGCTGGTTGTAGAAGCGGCAGCTGCGTTCGGTGTCGCTGATGCCGATGGCGCTGTGGTCGATCCCCAGCACCACGCCGGCTGGATCGGGGCTGTGCCAGCGGGCGTCGCCCTTATCGGGCGGGAATTGCAGCAATTCCAGGCAGTGGCCCTCCGGGCTGTGCAGCTTGAAGGCCTCGATGCCGGCGGCGGCGCTGTTCGAGTCGGGCAGGCGCTGGGGCGCCGAGGAGATGGGTTGCAGGCTGCCGCCAGCGATCGCCTGGCGCAGCGGCGCGCTGGCCTGGGCCAGATCGCGCACCACCACGCAGATGTGCTGGAACCACAGGTCGTTGCTGCGGCTGTCTGCGGGAAAGGGGCGCCCGGCCCGCTGGCCGGGGGGCAGGGCCTGCACCTCCAGCAGCTCCAGCCGTTCGCGGCCCAGGGCCAGGCGCACCAGCTTGAGCTGGGCCCCCGGCAGGCCGATCAGGCTGGCGTAGCCCGGGCCCGGCTCGATCGCATCGAGGCGGCGGCAGCCCAGCTGGCTGCAGAAGAAGGCGGCGCAGGCCTCGGCGTCGGCGCAGCTGAAGCTCACCGCCTCCAGGTGCGGCCAGGGGGCCAGGGCCCCGGCGCCGGCCGCGGCGATCTGGCCATCGCGCGCGGGCGTCATGCCCGACACCCCCAGCCTGCCCAGCAGTCTCCTGCCAGCGCAGGGCGATGCCGCCGCCCATGGCCGCCGCCGGTTGGCCCAGGGGTGCCGGCGAAAGGCAGCAGGCCGCCGCTCGCCGTTGATGGCCGCCTCCTGGCCGGCGGTGTCATTGCAGCGCTGAGGGCGGCCATGCGGGTTTGGTGACGTCAGCCTCAGCGGCGGCGGGGCTGGCGCCATCCAGGCGGCGGAAGCCGACGCTGGCCGCCGCTATCCACCACCGCGGCGGCCACCAGGGAGCGATCTCGCCGGGCTTCGGCCAAGGCGGCATCCAGCAGCCGTTCGGCATCGGCCAACCCCAGGGCAAGGGCAGGGGCGCATTGCCTTCAGCCCCCACACGATCTGCATCAGCCAGAGGTGACCCTCCAGCCCATCACGCCGGCGGCGGCGGCTCCAGGTCGCTGTCGCTCAGGCGTGCAGGGTGGCTCGGCCTGCAAGCCACCAGATCCACGCCGCTGAACTGGAAGCCCCGTCTGGCCCCCAGGGCGGCGATGGCGTTGAGGCGGCTGGGGCAGGCGCTAAAGCGCTGCAGCAGGGCGGCGTCGCCCTTCACCTGGCTGAGGAAGGTTTCGAGCTGGGGGTTGGCCAGGTCAGGAGGCTCCGCGTGGGGCGTTGGTGAAATTGAGGGCGCGGTGGAGGCGGTGGAGGCGCAGAGGAACAGGCGGCCGCCAGGCGGTCGCCGAAACAGAGGTTGCTCACGCGCTTCGGCAATTCAGCACCTTGCCACCCAGCAGGGTGCCGTCGGGGGCAATCACGTGCACGCCGTCGGCGGCGCTACACCAGAGTGCTGCCGTGTTCGTCCACCCGGAAGCCATCGGCCCAGCCAGGCGTGATTTTGTGGAACATCTCGCCGCCGCTGAGGCCGTGTGGCCGTCGGCGTTCACCTGAGCGGCGGGATGGACAGACGCGGCTCGCTGGCCCCCCGGGGCGCCGGATTCGGCTACATACAGCACCTGTTCATCGGGGGAGAAGGCCAGGCCATTGGGGCCGTCGAAATCGGTGGCCACCGCCACCGCCGCCATCGCGCCCTCGCCGCTGGTGGGATCGAGCCGGTAGAGGGCCGGTGGCTGCTCAGATTCCTGGCGGCCGCCCTCGTAGTCGTTCATCAGGCCGTAGAGCGGATCGCTGAACCAGATCGAGCCGTCGCGTTTCACCACCACGTCGTTGGGGGCATTGAGGCGCCGGCCACGGGCCTGGCTCACCAGGGTGGTGGTGCTGCCGTTGTGCTCGAGGCGGGTGAGGCAGCGGCTGCGGTGGTGGCACTGGATCAGGCGCCCCTGCAGGTCGCGGGTTTGGCCGTTGGCAAACTGCGACGGCTCCAGGAAGGTGCTCACCCCGTGCTGTTCGCTCCAGCGCAGGGTGCGGTTGCCCGGGATGTCGCTGAACAGCAGGCACCGGTGGTCGCCGAACCACACCGGCCCCTCCAGCCAGCGGAAGCCTTCAGCCAGCAACTCCAGCTCGGCGTTGAACAGCACCAGCTGCTCGAAGCGGGGGTCGTAACTCTCCGTGCAGCTGGAGGGCTGGCTCATCGGAAGAATCCCGGCGCTGCCTGTTTCCAGGCGTCGTCGTTGCGCTGGATGATCAACTGCACGCAGGGTTCATCCCCCACCTGGGCGGAGAGATGGCCCCGGTGGCCCTCCGGGCTGGCGATGCAGCCCTGGTCGCCGCCGAAGGAATACGCGCCGGCGCCCATGATCGCGATCTGGCCATCCATGCTCTGCACCGACCAGGCCCCCTTGAGCACATAGATCCACTTGGGCACGTGGTTTTCATGCCAGTCGGCCGTCCAGCCCACCGGCAGGTAGGTCACAAAGGCATTGCCCTGATCAAACAGCGGCCGGGAGAACTGGGGGGAATCGCCGGGACCCAGCTGGCCGAGCTGAAAATCGCTGATGGTGCACTCCTGCTGGCGGCTGATGCCGTCGTCGCCCGTCCAGAGGTGCCAGTAGGTTTCGGGTTGGGGCGCCAGGCTGAAGGGGTCGCTCATGGGGCGGTTCAGGGCAGGGATTGGGAGCGGGGACGTTCAGTCCTTGATGGCGATGGCCGAGATCTCCAGCTGGATGCCCAGCACCAGGGCGGCCACCTGCACCACGGCGCGGGAGGGGTAGGCCTGGGCGTCGGGGAAATACTCCTGCCACACCGCATCAAAGGTGTCGAGGGTGTTGATGTCGGTGAGATACACCGTGGCGCTCACCAGGTGCTCGAAGCCGAAACCGGCCTCCTGCAGCACGGCTTCCATGTTGCGCATCACCTGGCGGGATTCGAGGGTGATGTCGCCATCCCCCACCTTGAGGCTGGTGATCGGATCCACCGGCAATTGGCCGGTGATGACCAGGGTGTTGCCA
>JAGYNF010000085.1 GCA_018400215.1 Cyanobium sp. M55B138
AGTCAGGACGCCAATGGCATCCTTGTGGAAGATCAGCGCACGGCACTTGGTCAGGTTCTGCTGGTAGGCAGCGTTCCGGTCAAAGCTCGTGTTGGTATAGGCAGCCTGGGTGACGTGGTTGGACCACATCACTGGCAGCCCTTTGATCCGGGCAATGGTGCCGCCGCCATAGGTGCCGTTGGCGGCGCCCTGGTTGAAGTCGGCGTTGATCACCTTGCTGCCTTCGTTCAGGAAGTCGTACTCGTCCGGGGGGACAACCACGACCAGGTCCTCAACGGGCACGTCCTTCTTCTGCATGTCGACCTTGATGTCGCCGATCATGGAAGCCAGCTCGTCGCCTTTGGCCTGCTTGGAAGCACCGGCATAGCCAGAGCTGAGCACCTTCGCCGTGCCGACGCGGCCGCTGTTGCTGGCCTTGCCCAGCGGCTCGGTGTTGCGCTTGGCTGCGGCATAGAGCACCCGCGCGATACGGGCGTCCTTCTCGCGGGCCAGGGCCTCACCCAGCTGGTGCATCATGTCCTGCCTGTACTGCACGTCCTCCATGAGGTCGTCCAGGTCATAGACAGTGTCCGGTGCCACCAGCAAACCATCGAGATTGATGATCTCCTCGTTGCGATCCGAGGGGGCGTTCGAAGGGTTGGGGTTGCTGCCGTCCGTTGGGACGTTGGTGATCGGCGTGCCAGGAGTGTGATACCCAGCAATGCGCCGACCCGTCACCTTGAAGCGGGCGCTCTGACCACCACGGATCGAGCGCTCCTTCACGCGGCCGGTGAAGACAGTTTTGCGATCGAAGGCGGTAAGCACCTCCGACATACCCAGTTTCAGAAACAGGGCAAAGTTGTCGCCTGCGCCTTTGATTTGGCCAAGCCTGGACAGAGAGACGTTAGTAGCCACGGGAAATGTTTGCGGAGAGCTTCTGGCGCTGCCGTGCTTGGGCAACAGGGTGTCGGCCTAGGCCGGCCTGTGCTGTGCAGGAGTGCAGATCAACTCATGGAGTTGTTCTACAGGAAAATGTCGCTGCGAGCAAACTTCGCGTCCACGTAGCGGCGGTATTTCTCATCGACCATGTACCGAGGTTTGCCGCTCTTGGTCAGAACTGACTTCGCCTCGATCGCCTCCTCCTCTGTCTCGAACACGTCCAGCGCCGGGTTGGCATTGCCGCCGCTGGCCATGATCAGCCGCGGCTCCTGGTCGGTGCTCGCGGCCCGGCCCTGCAGCCAGCGCACCGCTGCCCGAGCAGCCGCAGCGTTGCCGCTGTCGATCGCGTTGTTGTAGTCCTCGAGCTCCTGCGGGCTGAGGTTGCTGACGGCCCACTGGGACAGCTGGCGGAACTGCTGCTCGCCGCCCACCTCGGCCTTGATCGCCTCCTCGTCCTGGGCGCTGATCACAGCGGGACCCGCGCCCTCCTCGTCAACGCGGAAGCCGGCTTCGTAGCGCTCGATCAAAGAGGAGGGGATGCCCATCGCCGCGGCCAGCTTTTCACGCATCGAGCTGGTGTCATCGCCCCTCTGCACGGCGGCATCCCACTGCGCAAGGTCGATGCCTTCACGCTCGGCGGCAGACACCACGGTCTCGCCGTAGTAGCCAACCGCTTCGTCTCGGCTGAAAGACTCAACCGGCTCCGAGGGCTGAGGTGGCTCGGCCTGCTCTTGCTCGCGGGGCTGGCCAAGTTTTCTTTGCAGCTCGAGGTAGGCCTTCTCCAGCTCCTCGGGCGTCTCAAACTTGCCGGCCAGCCGCTGCTGTTCAGCGTCGACCTCATCGCCTTCAACGGTGACGGTGCTGTAGTCCGGGTTGCCGGCTGGTGCCGGCGGCTCAATGGTGCCGTTCTCGATCGCGGCGTCCTCGGCCTGGATCTCTTGAAGGAAGCTGGCCAGATCGTCTTTGCCGTAGCCGGGTCCGGCGAGGGCCACTTGCTCTGGTGTCGGCTGGAAGGTGTCGGTGCTCATTCGAGTTCTTCAGGTGTGGGTTGGCTTTCGCCCTGCAAAGCGTTGATGGCTTCGGCCGCCCCTTGCGGGTTGGCCATTGCCGCCTGCGCCATCTGGGCCTGCTGCGCCGCTTCTTCTGCGGCGCGGCGCTCCTCGTCGATCTGTTCTTGGGTCTTGATCAGGCCGACGGTGTCGATCCCCATCGCTGCTGCCAGTCGGCTGATCAGCTCAGATGGGAACAGGTACTGGAGCGTCCCTTCAGGTGTGATCGTCTGCTGCAGGATCTGCATAAAGCGGGCATGGCGCTCCAGGTCGTTGCCACGTCCCACTGCAGCCAGGCCCACGCTCACCACCGGCCTGATTGAGTCGTCCGGCAGCGGCGGCAGCCCGCCTGACTTGGTCAGCAGCATCAGCTTGCGGCTGACGTAGGGGTACTGGAACTCGGTGGTGAGGATGGAGTAGACGCTGCCCAGGCTGTTCTCGATCTGTTGGGCCTGCAGCCGCACCTCTTCGGCTGTGGTGCGCTCGCTGTCGCGGATGTCGCTCAGCATGAAGGCAGTGCCCAGCCGGGCCTGCACCCGCTGCAGCCGTTGCTCTGCCACAGCAAGATCGCCGGCCTTGCCCACCTGGACTGCGGTGATGTCCTCCGGGTTGCCGGTCAAGCAGGCGCCGTTGGCGGCTTCGTTGAACTGCTTGGCAGTCACCGCGGCCCCAGGCTTGGCCAGGAACTTCACCACCGAGCTCACCAGAGCCCCTTCGGTAAGCGCCCGGGTCAGGGCATTGGCGGTTTGCAGGTCTGCCATGCACGCAGCCTCCACGTAGCCAGGGCTGTAGCTCTCGCTGTCGATGCGGAACATCCGCAATGGAATCCAAGGGCTTACATCCCGCGGGCTGCTGCCTTCAGAGCCTTCAATCCGATGCCCCTTGATCTCTTGATACCAGCGGCACTTCTTTTTCTCCCATGTGATGTGGGTGTAGACGCGGATCATCCGCTCGTCTGGCTGCTCTTCGTGGGTGCCGTCTGCGAGCATCTCCACCTCAGGCTGGTGGGGCTCCACCATGTCGAGCACATCGCGGGCCTCGGGGTCGAGGTCATCGGCGGCAATCTGCTCACACACCACTGACTCAACAGGGCGGCCCATCGCATCCCGCCGCAGCACATAGCGGTAGAGGTTGAAGACTTTGCAGCCGTCTTCCGGCAAATACATCATGCAGTTGCCAGCCACCACCAGGTGCAGCAGGGCCTCGTGGAGCGCCGTGCGATCGCTGGAAGTCTCGATCGACCGAAGCACCGCGCGCTCCATCAGCGCAAGCGTCTTGTCGATTTGGGTTTTGGCCTCGGCGACCTTGTCGAGCGGCACCCCGGATGCCACCAGTTCTGCCTGCTGGCGAGCAAACTCCATGTCGTCCTGGATGAACCTGAAGAATGTCTCGGTCGGCGGCAGCAATGCCAGCAGCAGCCGGCTGGCGATGTTGTGAACGCCGCGCTGGCCGATGCCATCCCACGGGTGGGAGACCCTTTCCATTGAGTGCGGCTGAGGCTCGCCATCAAATGGCAGCAGCCAGGGCAGGGTGAGGGCCCCGGCCTCCCGGCCCCGGTCAATCCAGTGATTGCGGGCGCCCTCAAGCTTGCGGTAACGGGCTTCTGCAGTCATGTCAGCCTCCGATGTTTAGGCCGGAGCCAGTGCCGGCTTGAGCTGAGCCAATCACCAGGCTGCTTTGAGACCCAGGCGGTAGGCGGCGGCGGCGGCGGCTCTTGTCTTGCGGCGTCATTGCTGCCGTTGGGCCTGACTGCGCAGCGCCCTGGCCCAGCACACGCATTGACGTAGAGGCAGCGCCAGCGGCCATGCGTTCAGCCCCCAGGCGTTGCTCCTGCGCTGCGCGCTCAGCAGCAATTCGCTGCTGCTCGGCCCGCTGCTGTGCTGCCAGCTGATCTGCCTGCACGCGGGCCTGCGTTTGCTGCTGTGCCTGCTGCTGCACAGCCTTTTGCTGCGTTTGCGCCTGCTGCTGTGCCTGCGTTTGCGCAAGAACCTTGCGCTGGGCTTCGGCCTGGCGCTGGGCTTCTTTCAGCCGTGCCTTTTCGGCTTTGCGCTGCGCAGCAACCCGATCGGCTTCTGCCTGACGCTTGGCTGCCTGCTTTTCAGCTTGCCGCTGGGCTTGCTTCTGAGCTTTTTTTTGCTTTTTGCTGGGGCCGCGTGATCTGCACATGATTAGAACCCGATGTTGAGGCCGCTGCCCATGAAGGCTTCGATTGCGCCGGGCTCGATCTTCAAGGTCGAGCGCTCTCGTTCCTTCGGTTGGGGCGGCTGCGTGACTTGCGGACTGGTGGGTGCCACCTGGGCAGTGTTGACGCCGTAGCTGGCCTGGGTCATGGCCGCGTTTTGAGATGCGGCCGCGGCCTGCTGCGCGGCCATGTCCAGCTGTGCCTTCTGCCGCTGCTCGGCCATGGCTTGGGCAGCGGTATCAGCTTCGGTTGCCATTCCAGTTTCAAAAGCCTGTCGCTCTTGCGCCAGCAGGTTTGCCTGCTGCTGCGCCTGACTGTTGGCCGCATCGATCTGGGCCTGCAGGGCAGAAGTAAACACCTGCTGCTGCTGGGCCGATTGCTTTGAAAACGCTTTGAGGTCTTTGCGCTGCGCTTTTAGTTCGTCCTTGCTGGGGCCCTGGACAACAATCTTTGGTGGCTTGGGCGTACTGGCTCGGCACATGGCTCAGTAAGAGGTGATGTTCAATCCAGTGCCGGAGCCCTGGGTGGTTTGGCTGGCCTGGTTGACACGCTCAATCCGCAGGCCTTTTTTGCCTTTGGCCTTGACCATGTCCTCGCGGTCGCTGCCAATCACCGGCGCCTTGGCGGTCGGCTCAGGCGGCGGCGCTCCGATTAGGGCCGCCATCCGCTGGGCATTGGCCGCAGTGTCTGCAGCACGCTGCTGCTTCAGGTCACGCAGGTCGGTCAGGACTCCCTGCTTGTTGGTCAGGGCCCGGTTGAGCTCCATCTGCTTGAGCAGCATGTCGCTTTGCTGCTGCTGCTGCATCAGCGCAATCTGCCGATCAGCCGTCCGGTCGTAACTGGCGGTGTCCGGCATCGTGATAGTGGATCTCGGCATCTGAGTGCTGCACATCAGCTCAGCCCCTCCTGCTGCTCGACGTACCAGCGCCTGATGCAGTCAATGACACGCTGCTCGCCAATCCAAAAGTCGATGTCCCGGTGGGGCATCGACTCATCGGGCTTGCGACGAAAGGTTTCGTCGAGCCTGGCGATCAATTCATCCGTGACTACAGGAAACACTGCGACAGTGCAGACGTTCTTAGGCTACCGGTGGGGTCCACAACAAGGGAGCCCCACCCGCCAAGTCGTACTCGCCTGCCCGAAGGATGCGGGCGCACCTGGCTTGGGCGATCACATAGGCCTCGCCGTAGCCCTTCTTTTCGTAGGCCTTGAGCACTGCATCCCACATCTGCATCTCTGCAGTGCAGCCGGCCAGTGCCTTCTGTGCTGCCACTGGGCCGCAGCCCGGGCAGCCGGGGTAGTTGTCGCTGGTGTCCCCGGTCAGCACCTGGGCGTAGAAGTTCAGGTCGGCCTCCAGCCGCGAGACCTCCTGGATCTCCCCGCCCCGCAGGTGCAGGCCCGGCAGGGTGAGCATGTCCTTGTCGGTTGAGGCGATCACGTCGCCCTCCTCGTAAAGCACGCCCAGCACGTCATCGCCCTCGACGTCAGGCAGGCGCACCACCTCCCAGCCGCGGGCCGGGGCCGCTTTGCTCACCCACTCCACCAGCTGCCGGTAGCCGGCTGGCTTGCGGTACTTCTTGCGGTTGGCCTTGTACTGGGGCCACACCCCATAGCGAAAGCTCACCCGATCACTGAACACCAGCACCGGCTGGTGATCAGGGAGGGTGTCGCGGATCTCGCCGATGGCGTCCTGGAAGGTGGCCTGCGCATCGCCGTGGCGGCAGAGGTAGGTCCAGTCGTCAGTGCTCCACTCGGCCTCCACTTCGGCGGCCGCGGCAGCCCGGTACAGGTAGACCTCGGTGTCGATCAGGGCTTTCATTCCTGCTCCTCCTCGCACTCACGGATCAACCGATCAGCCACCTCGTTGATGGCCAGGTAGCAGATGCGGGCCTGCCCCTCATCGGGCGCCCAGGTGCGGATGATTTTGCTGAGCTCGTAGACGACAGTTTTCATCCGCCTGCGGTCGTCAATGCTGTATTCCCCCAGGGACCCATACAGCTCAGAGAGAGAGTCGAGAAGTTTCATCAGATGATCGTCTTGGTGTTGTCGTTGGGCTCGGGCCCCTCTTCGGGGCCGGCGTCCTTAAGCCAGCCGCGCAGCGCATCGCCGGTGGGTGTGCCGGCGGGCCACTTAACCCAGCGCAGCAAGTCGGCTGGCTCGTTGAATCCCTGGCTGATGCAGGGTTTCCACGCCACGTAGGTGATCGGCTCGCCCTTGCGCTGCTGGCGCTCCACCCACAAGCCCGAGGCCGTAAAGCGTTCGGCTTTCATCGCACCTTCCCCAGCATCTTGATCTGGGCATCCTTCCCCCAGCGGCGCACGGCAAATGCCTTGGCTTGGCGGGAGTTGAGAGCTCGGAGCTGGACCTTCATCGGCCGCTGCCCCTGGATCTGCACTTCGCAGCGGTACAGGCTGGTGGCCGGCCCATCTGCCCAGGTCACATCACGATCCACCTGTTTGTCATAAAAGCCAAGCGGGGACTTGAACGGCATCACTCGTTCTCCATTTCAAGTACGTGCTCAAGCGCTCGCGTGTAGCCGTCCCACCAGCGCTCGCTGCTGTGCTCCTTGCGCTGCGCTTCCCTTAGCCGCTTCATTCCTTCGCGGTGAAGTCGAGCGACGGCGGCTCTGGAGACATCGATTTGGGCTTCTTGGTTAGGCATGGCTCGACATTGCGTGGATCGTGGATGTTCGCGGTCTGTTGATTGGCGCCGCGCAAAAGCAGCGCCATGAGGCTGCGGTTGCGGACGGACAGCACCTGGGCTTTGCGCCAGCTGCCCTGGTAGCGGACCCGGACGGGGTCGCCCGGGGAGTAGTCGGAGGTCCAGGTCATCGGAACCAGTCCCTGTTGCCGGCGCCCTGGTCGTAGACAGCGAGATCGCGAAAGCTCTTGTCGAAGAACTCCGGGTGCTCGGTGAGGAAGCCGGGCGTGGGCAGCACCGGCTCGCCGGGCTTGCTGGTCTTGTTGAACTGGGCGATCGACCACAGGCCACTCAGCAGGCCCTGCTCGAGGATCTTCTGTAGCGATTGCGGGCTGATCAGGTGCATGGCA
>JAGYNF010000086.1 GCA_018400215.1 Cyanobium sp. M55B138
CTGTCTCCGTAGGATTCGACCAGCGATTTGCCCACCATGGAGCTCAGCTACCGCCCCCGCCGCCTGCGCCGCACCCCGGCCCTGAGGGCGATGGTGCGCGAGCACCAGCTCACGGCGGCCGACTTCATCTATCCATTGTTTGTACACGAGGGGGCCACGAATGAGCCGATCGGGGCCATGCCCGGCTGCTCTCGCTGGAGCCTGGAGGGGCTGGTGCAGGAAGTGGGCCGCGCCTGGGCCCTTGGCATTCGCTGCGTGGTGCTGTTCCCCAAGGTGGCCGATGGCCTCAAAACCGAGGACGGCGCCGAGTGCTTTAACGAGCACGGCCTGATCCCCCGGGCCATCCGCCGCCTCAAGGAGGTGCATCCCCAGATGGCCATCATGACCGATGTGGCCCTCGATCCCTATTCCTGTGACGGCCACGACGGCATCGTCAGCGATGAGGGGGTGGTGCTCAACGATGAGACGGTGGCGATCCTCTGCAAGCAGGCCGTGGCCCAGGCCCGCGCCGGCGCCGACCTGATCGGCCCCAGCGACATGATGGATGGCCGGGTGGGCGCCATCCGCGAGGCCCTCGATGAGGAGGGTTTCGAGCACGTGGGGATCATCAGCTACTCGGCCAAATACGCCTCCGCCTATTACGGGCCCTTCCGCGAAGCCCTCGATTCGGCCCCCCGCGCCACCAACGCCAAGCCGATTCCCAAGGACAAAAGCACCTACCAGATGGATCCGGCCAACGGCCGCGAGGCGATCCTTGAGGCCCAGCTCGATGAGAGCGAAGGCGCCGACATCCTGATGGTGAAGCCCGGCCTGGCCTACCTCGACATCATTCATCGCCTGCGGGGTGAATCGGAGCAGCCGATTGCCGCCTACAACGTGAGCGGCGAATACGCCATGGTGAAGGCCGCTGCCGAGCGGGGCTGGATCGATGAGCGCGCCGTGGTGCTGGAGACCCTGCTCTGTTTCAAGCGGGCCGGAGCCGATCTGATCCTTACTTACCACGCCTGCGATGCGGCCGCCTGGCTGCGCCAGAATTGATCCCTGGTCTCCACCGTTGACCCCTGCCGTGTCGCCCGATTTCCCCCTAGCGGCCCCCGGCCATCGCCTCGGCCATGTGGCCCTGAGGGTGCAGGAGATCGGCCGGGCCATTGCTTTTTACAAATTGCTGGGGCTGCGGCTCACCTGGCAGGCCGAAGACTGGGCCTATCTGCAGTGGCCCGACAGCGGCGCCGGGATTGCCCTGCTCAGCCCCAGTTACACCGCCGCCGGGCCCCATGTGGCCCTGCACGTGCAGGATCGGGCGGCGGTGGATCGCGAGCGGGAGCGCTTGCTGGCCGCCGGCCACAGCTGCGGCCCCGTGCACGATCACCGCGACGGCACCGCCAGCTTCTATCTGCAGGATCCCGAGGGCAATTGGCTGGAGCTGCTCTACGAACCCCCCGCCGGCATCCCCAGCAACGTGCCGGGCCAGCGGCCCATTGCCGTGCCCGCGCCGCTGTCTTCCTTGTGAACCATCTGTTGTGAACGAGCCGATCCAGCAGGAGGCCCTGGCGCTGCTGGAATGGCCGCGGCTGGCCGAGCATCTGGCCAGCTTCGCCAGCACGGCCGCCGGCCGGCGCCATTGCCGGGCCCTGACCCTGCCGTCCAGCTTCGCGATCAGTGAACGCCTGTTGGCGGAAACGACCGAGTTGCTGGGGCTTGATGGTCTGCTGGAGGGGGGGCTCAGCTTCCAGGGGGTGGCGGATGTGGCGTCCACCCTGGCCCTCTGTGGTAAGGGCGGCGTGGCCGGCGGCGAGGCCCTGCTGGAGTTGGCCGGCACCCTGGCTGCCGCCCGGCGCCTGCGCCGCCAGATCGACGATGGCGAGCTGCGGCCCGTGACCTCAGCCCTGGTGGCCCAGCTGCGCACCCTGCCGGAGCTGGAGCAACGGTTGCGGCTCTGTGTGGAGGAGGGCGGCCGGGTGGCCGACCGTGCCAGCCCGGCCCTGGAGGGGCTGCGCCGCCAGTTGCGCGGGGTGCGCAGCGAGCGGCGCGACCGCCTCCAGGCCCTGCTGCGCCGCTGTGCGGCCCTGCTGCAGGACGGTGTGATCGCCGAGCGCAATGGGCGGCCGGTGCTGGCGGTGAAGGCCGGTGCTGTCGGCCAGCTGCCCGGCCAGGTGCACGACAGCTCGGCCTCGGGACAGACCGTGTTCGTGGAGCCGCGGGAGGTGGTGGGCCTCGGCAATCGCATCCGTGAACTGGAGGGCCAGGAGCGGGAGCTGGAGTTGGCCGTGCTCAAGCAGCTGAGTGCCCAGGTGGGGGAGCAATTGGATCTGCTCAAGCCCCTGCAGCCGGTGCTGGTGCAGCTGGATGGGGCCCTGGCCCGGGCCCGTTACGCCGCCTGGCTGGGGGCGGTGCGGCCCGAGTTGGCGGCTGAACCGGCCGCCCCATTCGCCCTGCGGGAGCTCCGCCACCCCCTGCTGCTCTGGCAGCACCGGCGCGAGGGGGGAGCGGCCGTGGTGCCGGTGAGCATTGCCGTAGGCCCCGACCTGCGGGTGGTGGCGATCACCGGCCCCAACACCGGCGGCAAGACCGTGACCCTCAAGAGCTTGGGGCTGGCAGCCTTGATGGCCCGGGCTGGCCTGTTCCTGCCGTGCAGCGGCACCCCGCGGTTGCCCTGGTGCGGCCAGGTGTTGGCCGACATCGGCGATGAGCAATCGCTGCAGCAGAACCTCTCCACGTTTAGCGGTCACATCCGCCGCATCGCCCGCATCCTCGAGGCCCTGCCGGCCCCGGGCGCCGCTGGGTCGAGCTCCGCCTCCCTGGTGCTGCTCGATGAGGTGGGGGCCGGCACCGATCCCCAGGAGGGGGCGGCCCTGGCCACCGCCCTGCTGCAGCAGCTTGCCGACCGAGCCCGGCTCACGATCGCCACCACCCACCTCGGTGAGCTCAAGGCGCTCAAGTACACCGATCCGCGCTTTGAAAACGCTTCGGTGGCCTTCGATGAGCAGACCCTCGCCCCCACCTACCGGCTGCAGTGGGGCATCCCCGGCCGTAGCAATGCCCTGGCGATCGCCCGGCGCCTGGGCCTGGAGGAGCAGGTGTTGCAGCTCGCCGCCGCCCAGTTGGCCCCCCGCGGTGAGGGCCAGGTGAACCAGGTGATTGAGGGGCTGGAGCAGCAACGCCAGCGGCAGCAGGAGGCCGCCGAGGAGGCGGCAACCCTGCTGGCCCGCACCGAGCTGCTGCACGACGAATTGCTCTCCCGCTGGGAGCAGCAGCGCCAGCAGAGTGCCGAGTTGCAGGAGCAGCGCCGCCAGCAGCTGGAGCGCTCGATCCGCCAGGGCCAAAACGAGGTGCGCCGCATCATCCGGCGGCTGCGCCAGGGCGCCCCTGGCGGTGGCCACGACAGCACCAGCCTGGGGGAGACCGCCCGTCAGGCCGGCCAGCGGCTCAAGCACCTCGAACGGCAGCACCAACCCGCCCCCCAGCGCCGGGAGCATGGCGGCTGGATGCCGGCGCCGGGCGATCGGGTGCGGGTGCTCTCCCTGGGTAAGGCGGGCGAGGTGCTGGCCCTGGCCGAAGACCGCCGCGAGCTCACCGTGCGCTGCGGCGTGATGCGCCTCACGGTGCCGCTGGAGGCGATCGAAGGCCTCCATGGTGAGCGGGCCTCACCACCGGAGGTGCGGGTGCAGGTGCAGGGCAGCCGCGGCCTGGCAGGCCGGGGGCCTGAGGTGCGCACCGCGCGCAACAGCGTCGATGTGCGCGGTCTGCGGGTGCACGAGGCCGAGGCGGTGGTGGAGGAGGCCCTGCGCGGCGGCAATGGCCCGGTGTGGGTGATCCACGGCATCGGCACCGGCAAGCTCAAGCGCGGCCTGCGCACCTGGCTGGAGGGGGTGCCTGATGTGGAGCGGGTGAGCGATGCGGCCCAGGCCGATGGCGGCGCCGGCTGCAGCGTGGTGCACCTGCGCTAGAGCCGAGGCAGCACCGGTTCCGGGTGGGGGGCCTTGGGCAGGGGCAGGGCCAGGCCATCGCTGCCGAACAGGCGCCAGCCGCCTGGATCCACCTCGAGGTGGATGCTGGAGCCGGGCTGCAGCCGTTCCTCTGGCCCCACCCGCAGCTGCACCAGATGGTCGCCGGCCTCGAGCTGGCAGGTGAGCAGTTGCTCGTTGCCGAGGGCTTCGCTGTGGCTCACGGTGGCCCGCAAATTGCGGTTGGTGGCCGGCGCCAGATGCAGATGCTCGGCCCGCAACCCCCCGGTGAGCTGGTGGCCCTGGCGGCTGGCCAGGGCCTCGCCCAGGGGGCCCTCCACCGGCAGCCTGTGGCCCGCCAGTTGCAGTTGGCCCGCCCCCACCACCTCCACCGGCAGCAGGTTCATGGGCGGACTGCCAATGAATTGGGCCACGAACAGATTGGCCGGCCATTGGTAGAGCTCCATCGGCGTGCCGAGTTGCTGCAGCTCCCCGGCATGGAGCACGGCGATGCGGTGGCCCATGGTCATCGCCTCCACCTGGTCGTGGGTCACGTAGAGGGTGGTGGTGCCCAGACGCCGCTGCAGATCGACGATCTGGGTGCGGGTGCCGGTGCGCAGCTTGGCGTCGAGGTTGCTGAGCGGTTCATCCATCAGGAACACCGCCGGCTGGCGGGCGATGGCCCGGCCCAGGGCCACCCGTTGTTTCTGGCCCCCGGAGAGTTCCTTGGGCAGCCGTTCGAGCAGGGCGTCGAGCTCCAGCGTCGCGGCCACCTCGGCGATGCGCTGCTCGATGCGCGCCTCCCGCGGCGAGGCCAGCCCCCGGCCGCCTGGGAGGCGGCGACTCAGGGGATGCAGGCTGTCCTGCAGCTGCTGCAGTGGCGTGCGGGGCCGGCTGCGCCGCAGCCCAAAGCCGATGTTGCCCGCCACGGTGAGATGGGGATAAAGGGCGTAGCTCTGGAACACCATGGCCACATCCCGCTGGGCGGGGCGCAGATCGGTCACGGCCCGATCCCCCACCAGGATGGCGCCGCTGCTGGGCCGTTCCAGGCCGGCCAGCAGGCGCAGCAGGGTGCTCTTGCCGCAGCCAGAGGGGCCCACCAGCACGAGAAATTCCCCATCCCGCACGTGCAGATCAAGGCTCCGCAGCACCGACACGGGGTCGCCGCCGCGGCGGCCCGGGTAGGTCTTGCAGACCTGCTGGAAGCGAACGTCGGCCAATCTTCGCTGCCTCAGACCCTGCGTAGGCCGCGATCCTAAGTTTGCTGCAATGCAATTCATCGATCAGGCCCGTATCGCGGTCAAGGCCGGCCGCGGTGGCGATGGCATCGTCGCCTTCAGGCGCGAGAAATATGTGCCGGCAGGCGGGCCCTCCGGTGGCGATGGGGGCCATGGTGGCGACGTGCTGCTGGTGGCCGATGCCAACCTCCAGACCCTGCTGGATTTCAAGTACAGGCGCCTGTTTGCCGCGGTGGATGGTCGCCGCGGTGGCCCCAACCGCTGCACCGGTGCCAGCGGTGACCATCTGGTGATCAAGGTGCCCTGCGGCACGGAGGTGCGCGATGCTCGCACCGGCATCCTGCTGGGTGATCTCACCACCGCTGGTGAGGAGCTGCTCGTCGCCAGCGGTGGTCGCGGTGGCCTGGGCAATGCCCATTACCTCAGCAACCGCAACCGGGCCCCAGAAAAGTTCACCGAGGGCAAGGAGGGGGAGGCGTGGTCATTGCAGATGGAGCTGAAGCTGCTGGCCGAGGTGGGCATCATTGGCCTACCCAACGCCGGCAAGAGCACCCTGATCTCGGTGGTGTCTGCCGCCCGGCCGAAGATCGCCGACTATCCCTTCACCACCCTGGTGCCCAACCTCGGGGTGGTGCGCAGGCCCAGTGGCGATGGCACGGTGTTTGCCGACATCCCCGGGCTGATCGCCGGCGCGGCCCGGGGCGCCGGGCTGGGCCATGAGTTCTTGCGGCACATCGAGCGCACCCGGCTGTTGATCCACCTGGTGGATGCGGCGTCAGACACGGTGGCCGACGATGTGCGCGTGGTGATGCGGGAGTTGCAGGCCTATGGCCACGGCCTGGTGGAGCGGCCCCGGTTGCTGGTGTTGAACAAGATCGAGTTGCTGAATTCCGAAACCCTCAGCAGCTTGGTGGAGGAGCTCGAGGCGCAGACCGGAGAACCTGTTTTGGCTGTGTCGGCGGCCACCTCGGCCCATCTCAACACGATGCTGGCGGCGGTGTGGCAGCAGTTGGGCATTGCCAGCTGAGCGCCGCGCCGCCACCGCTGCTGCCGGGTCAGGAGCCTGGCCTGCTCAGTCGTCGTAGACGCGGCACTCGGGGGCCTCGGGGTTCAGGTCGCAGAAGACCTCCAGGGGGCTGGGGTCATGGCTGTCTTCGGGGTGGTGAGCCTTGAATTCCTGGAGCCCCTTGAGCTCATTTTCCAGATGGCGCACCTTGCCGGCGTCACCGGCGGCCCGGGCCGCTTCGATCTCGCTCTGATCCTTCTGAATGTGGTCGTCGATGGTGTTCATGCGGGTGCCGGCCAACACGGCCCGGAACAGATCGGGCCCAACATACGGTTGCTGCCCGGCCGGTTGGGATCCTTTTTGTGCATGCGCCCATCCGACGGCGGCCGGGACGGGCTGTTGTGTGTGAATGCCAACACAAGCTGGCCTACTCGGCCAGCTCGCTCAGCTCGAGCCAGCGCTCTTCAGCGATGCCCAGCTGGCTGTTGAGGGCCGCCAGGGTCCGGGTCAGCTCCTCCAGACGGCCGTAGTCGGCCCCGGCCCCCGCCAGCGCCTGCTCGAGGGCGCCCCGCTCGGCCTCCCAGCGGGG
>JAGYNF010000087.1 GCA_018400215.1 Cyanobium sp. M55B138
CCGGAAGGGCAGCTCGCCGTAGGCAAGCCGGTTGGCATTCACGTGGGCGGCGATGTCGCCGGTGATCCAGTTGGTCACCCCCTTGGCATCACCGCCGGCGGCGATGGCCGCCTCGAAGTACTCCGCCATCGGTCGCTCATCGGTGAGCACCCGGGCGTCGTAGATCGACAGCCCCAGCTGCTCGGCGTAGCGGTGGCGCTTGGCGGCCGGCAGCTCCGGCAGCTCGGCCCGCCAGCCCTCGCGCAGTTCGGCGCCCACCTCGATCGGGCCCAGATCCGGATCGGGGAAATAGCGGTAGTCGCTGGCACCCTCCTTGGAGCGCATGCTCTTGGTGAGCTGCTTGCCCTCATCCCAGAGGCGCGTTTCCTGCACCACCGGCTCGCCGGCCTCGTAGGCCTTGATCTGGCGCTGAATCTCGAAATCGATCGCCTTCTGGATCGCCGAAAACGAGTTCATGTTCTTGATCTCCACCTTCGTGCCGAAGGGGGCATCGGGGCCGCGCCGCACCGAGATGTTCACATCACAGCGCAGGGATCCCTCCTGCATGTTGCCGTCGCTCACCCCCAGATAGCGCATGATCCGGCGGATCTCCGAGGCGTATTCCGCCGCCTCGCGGCCGGTGCGCAGATCGGGCTTGCTCACGATCTCGGCCAGGGCCACGCCAGCGCGGTTGTAATCCACCAGCGAGTGGGTGGAGCCATCCAGGCGATCGCTGCCGGCGTGCACCAACTTGCCGGCATCCTCCTCCATGTGCAGGCGTTCGATGCCGATCGTTTTGAGATAGGTGTCCTTGCCCTTTTCCGCCACCTCCACCTCGATCCAGCCGTCCTCGGCGATCGGTTCGTCGTATTGGGAGATCTGGTAGTTCTTGGGCAGGTCGGGATAGAAATATTGCTTGCGGTCAAACTTGCTGTGCTCGGCGATCCTGAGGTTGAGGGCCATGGCGGCCTTCACCGCATACTCGAGCACCTTCTGATTCAGCACCGGCAACGTGCCCGGCAGGCCACACACCACCGGGTCGATGTGGGTGTTGGGGTCGTCGCCGTAGGTGGTGGAGGCGCCGGTGAAGATCTTGCTGGCGGTGCCCAGCTGCACGTGGGTTTCCAGGCCGATCACCGCCTCCCACGCGGCCTGAGCTGCCCCTGCTCCACCCCCCCCTGCCGCTGCGGTTGTCACCATGGGCCCGTCGCCTGCCGATTGGTTTGATCCTATGGAACTGGTTGCAGCCATTCATCGGTTCAGCTGGGGGCTGCTGGTGGATTGGGTGTGCTTCGTGGCGGTGTTCCTCACCCTGGGGCTCAACTTCGCCCCCTGGCGGCTGATCGGCTTCGGGTTGGGCCAGCTCTGGGGCAGCCTGCGCCATCCCGGCCCCCCGGCGGCCACGGACGAGGGCGAGCTGAACAGCTGGACAGCCTTCATGGTGACCCTGGGCAGCACGGTGGGGATCGGCAATCTCACGGGCACGGCCCTGGGCATCAGCCTGGGGGGCCCGGGCGTGCTGGCCTGGCTCTGGGCCGTTTCCCTGGTGGGCATGGCCCTCAAATTTGCCGAGACGGCCCTGGCGGTGCGCTTTCGCCGCCCCCAGGCCAACGGCAGCGTGCTGGCCGGGCCCATGCTCACCATTCAGGGGGGGCTACACCGGCGCTGGCGCTGGATGGCGGTGCTGTTCGCCGCCATGACCGTGGTCGCCGGCTTCGGCTCCTCCAACGGCCTGCAGGTGCGGCAACTCTCCATCGTGATGGCCCAGGACCTGGGCAGTCCGCCGCTGCTCACCGGGCTGGCGGCGGCCCTGATCACGGCGGCGGTGATCAGCGGCGGCCTGCGGCGCATCGGCCAGGTGGCGACCCTGCTGGTGCCCGCCATGGTGCTGGGCTATGGCCTGGCCATGGCCGCACTGTTGCTATTGCACCGTGCCGAGCTGCCGGATGCGCTGGCGCAGGTGCTGGCGGGCGCCCTGAACCATCGCGCCCTCGCTGGCGGCGGCGTGGCCGTGACGGTGGGCGCCGCCGTGCGCCTGGCGGTGTTCTCCAACGAAGCTGGAACCGGCAGCAGCGCCATCGTGCAGGCCGCCGCCTGGCCTGGTGATCCGCTGCGCCAGGGCTCGATCGCCATGCTCGGCAACCTGGTCGACACCACCCTCTCCAGCGCCCTGGGCCTGCTGGTGGTGGCCAGTGGCGCCTATCGCAGCGGCGCCAACCCCTTTGCGGTGGTGGAGGCGGCGATGGTCTGGGCCAGGCCCAACAGCCTCTGGATCAGCCACCTGGCCACGGTCCTGTTCAGCCTCACCACGATCATCGCCGCCAGCGTGGTGGGGGAACGCTGCCTGGTGTTCCTGGTGGGCCCCCGCTGGCGCATCGCCTATCGCTGCTGCTGGTGTGCGGCCCTGGTGCCGTTTGCCGGCCTGCGCGGCGAGCAGCTCTGGCTGATCACGGAAATGCTGGAAGCCCTGGTGGTGCTCCCCAACCTGCTGGTGCTGCTGCTGCTCTCCCCCTTCCTGTTTCCCTGGGTGGCGGAACAGATCAGGCGCCCACCGCCGCCACCCCTCCCCACCCCGCCGCCGTGCAGGCCATGACCGCCCCCGAGACCCTGGCCACCAACTTGGAATTGCCGCTGCACGGCCTGCTGGCGGCCATCGCCGTGACCTATCTCGCCACCCTGGTGGTGAGCCGGCTGGCGGTGCAGCTGCGGGTGCCCGCCATCCTCGGCATCCTGGTGCTGGGGGTGGCCATCCAACCGGCCGAGCAGCTGTTCTCGCTGCAGACGGTTGAGGCCCTCCACACCGTGACCCTGTCGATGCTGCTGTTTGTGGCCGGGCTCAACTCCGATACCCACCACATCCGCGGGTTCCTGAACTACGGCGTGCTGTTGGCGGTGGGCGGCGTTGCCGTGTCGTCGCTGCTGCTCGGTGGCCTGATCTGGGCCATCTTCAGCGGCCTGGGCCATCCGATCCCCCTGAGTGTGGCGCTGCTGGTGGCGGCCTGCCTCGGTTCCACCGATGCGGGGGCCACCCTCAGCGTGTTGCGGAGTGTGCAAGACCGGGTTCCGGTGCGGGTGCGGTCGCTGCTGGAATTCGAATCGTCGGTGAACGATCCGGCCGCCATCCTGTTTCTGTTTTTAATCGTGGGCCTGGCCGGCAGTGGAGGGGGCGATGCCGGCACCCTGCTGGATCAGCTGCAGAGCTTCCTCAAGAGCGTGGGTAGCGGCATTTTGGTGGGTTTGATCCTCACCTATCTGGCCCAGTTTGTGCTGAATCACCTGGTCACCAGCAAAGACCAGATCCTGGTGGTGGGCATCTCCATGGCCCTGGCCTCCTATGGCTTTGCCACCTTGCTGGGCGGCTCGGGCTTCATCGCCACCTACGTGACCGGCCTGTTCCTGGCCAACAACATCTACGAAAACCCATTGATCACCCCGGAGCTGCTGGAACACAGCCTCGAGCCCTTCAACACCACCATGCAGATCACCGTGTTTCTGCTCTTTGGGGTGCTGATTGATGCCAGCAGCATTCCCGCTGCCCTGCTCGCCGGGGGGCTGGTTGCGGCCGGGCTGATGCTGATTGCCCGGCCCGCCAGTGTGTTGCTCTTCCAGCGTTGGTCACCCTTCAACTGGCGCGCCGGGGCACTGATCTCCTGGTGTGGGTTGCGCGGGGCGGTGCCGATTGCCCTTGGCTACAGCGTGACCCAGGCCCTGCCCTCCCTGCCGGGACTGTCCCCGGCCGAGATCCCCCCACTGACCAACCTGATCGAGGCGCTGATCTTCGTGGTGGTGTTCCTCAACCTCAGCGTTCAGGGACTCACCCTGCCGTGGCTGTGCCGCCAGCTGGAACACTAGGCATGCGTCCTCTTTCCCCGCCCAGCCATGCCGGCCGTGGCTAGCGACCCCCTGTTGATCCTCGGCGGCGGCCTGATCGGCCTGGCGATCGCCCACCGGCTGGCCCTGGCTGGCCGGCCGGTGACGGTGCTCAGCCGCCGCCGCAACGAGGCGGCCGGCTTTGTGGCGGCGGGGATGCTGGCCCCCCACGCCGAGGGGCTCACGGGCAACCAGCTCGCCCTGGGCCAGGCCAGCCTGGCCGCCATCCCCGCCTGGGTGGCCCAGATCGAGGCCGATAGCGGCCTGCGCTGCGGCCTGCGCCCCTGCGGCATCGTGGTGCCCTTCACCAGCGCCGAGCAGCGGGATGCCTACCCCACCGCCGCCTGGGGGGAGGCGCTCGGGCGCGCCGGCCTGGAACGGGAGGTGCCGGGCATCGGCGGCGCCTGGCGGGCGGGGCTGCTATTTGGCCAGGACGGCCAGATCGACAACCGCCGCCGGCTGATGCGGGCCCTGGAGCGGGCCTGCGTGGGCCTGGGGGTGACCTTTGAGGAGGGCACGGAGGTGCTGGCCCTGGAGCGGGACAGCGGTGGCCGCTTCGCCGGCGTGCAGCTGCGCCGCGCCGATGGCGAAGCGCTCAGCCTGCCGGCCGAGCGGGCCGTGCTCGCCTGTGGTGCCTGGAGCGCCCAGCTGCTGCCGCAACTGCCGGTGTTCCCGGTGAAGGGGCAGATGCTCTCGCTGCAGGGGCCCCGCCAGGCCCTGCAGCGGGTGGTGTTCGGGCCGGGCACCTACCTGGTGAGCCGGGAGGACGGACTGCTCGTGGTGGGGGCCACCAGTGAGCCGGAGGCGGGCTTTGGCGAGGGCCTCACCCCCGCCGGGCAGCGCCAGCTGCAGGCCGGCATCGCTGCCCTGTTGCCCGAGGCCAGCCAGTGGCCGCCGATGGAGCGCTGGTGGGGCTTCCGGCCCTGCACCCCCGACGAAGGGCCCCTGCTGGGCGAGAGCCCGATACCAGGGCTGTGGCTGGCCACCGGCCACCACCGCAACGGCGTGCTGTTGGCGGCGATCACCGCCGAGCTGGTGGGGGCCCAGCTGCTGGAGCAGCCCCTAGGGGCCTCAGGGGCCGCCCTACTGGCCGCCTGCCGCTGGGATCGCTTCCCAGGCCAGGCGGGCTCACGAGAAGCGCATCAGCCCTCCACGCGCCAGGCCTGATCGGCAGGGGTCCAGTCGCTCAGTTCAGCGGGGCTGAACCACAGGCCGATCTCGAATTCAGCGGTTTCGGGGGCGTCGGAGCCGTGGATCACGTTGCGGCCGATGTTCACGGCCAGGTCGCCGCGAATGGTGCCCGGCTCGGCCTCCAGGGGCTTGGTGGCACCGATCAGCTTGCGGGCGCTGGCGATCACACCGTCGCCCTCCCACACCATCGCCACCACCGGGCCGCTGGTGATGAACGCCACCAGACCGGCGAAGAAGGGCCGCTCGCGGTGCACGCCGTAGTGGCTCTCGGCCAGCTCGCGGCTGGGGGTGAGCTGCTTGAGGCCCACCAGCTTGAAGCCCTTGCGCTCAAAGCGGCCGAGGATCTCGCCCACGAGGCCGCGCTGAACGCCGTCGGGCTTGATGGCAATGAAGGAGCGTTCGGTGGCCACAGGGTGAGGAAACAAGGATGGCGTCATCGTGTGCGGCAGGCCTGCCCGTTGGCAAGCACCCACGCTTCTGACTAGGGTCAGATGACTATGGGCTGAATGGATGCCAGGAGCCACCCCGCCCCGCTGGATCTCCAAATCCCAGTTCAAGGCCCATGCGCTGGCACTGTTTCGCGACATCGAGACCAGTGGTGAACCGCTGGTGGTCACCGATCACGGCCGGCCAGCACTGGAGGTTCGCCCCTATCGCCCCGCCGCAAACCAACCGGCCGACCCCCTGCAGCTCCTGCGGGGCTCGGTGCTGCACTACGACGACCCCTTCGCGCCCGTCGCTGAAGGCGATTGGGATGCACTGGCATGATCCTGCTCGACACCCATGCCCTGATCTGGTGGGTGAATGGCGATCTCGATCGCCTCTCCCCCGCCGCCCAACAGGCCATCGCCGGCGCCGGCGCTGATCCACTGGAGCCGGGTCTGCTGGTGTCGGCCATCAGCTGCTGGGAGGTGGCCATGCTGGTGAGCAGCGGGCGACTGGGGCTCAGCATCAGTTGCGAACGCTGGCTTGAGCTCCTGAGCTCGATCCCAGCCCTCAGGCTGCTCCCCCTAGAGCCCCGGGTGGCCGTGGCAGCCACCACACTTCCCGAACCCTTTCATCCCGACCCCGCCGACCGGTTCCTGGTGGCCCAGGCCCGCGAGCTGGCGATCCCCCTGGTGAGTGCAGACTCCAAAATCAGGACCTACCCCCACGTGCAGACCCTCTGGTGACCCTGACGAACAGCGACACCTGGACTGCTGCCGACAGCGCGAGCCTCTACGGGCTGGATCGCTGGGGTGACCCCTACTTCTCCGTGAGCGATCGCGGCCACGTGTGCGTGCAGCCCCAGGGGGAGCGGGGCGGCTCGCTGGATCTGGTGGAACTGGTGCGGGAGCTGCAGGGCCGCAACCTGCGCCTGCCGCTGCTGGTGCGCTTCGACGACATCCTCGAAGACCGGCTGGAGCGGCTGCACGGCGCCTTTGAGCGGGCGATCGCCCAATACGGCTACGCCGGCCGCTACCAGGGCGTGTTCCCTGTGAAGTGCAACCAGCAGCGCCACGTGGTGGAACAGCTGGTGGAGAGCGGCCGCCGCTGGCATTTCGGCCTGGAGGCCGGCAGCAAGGCCGAGCTGCTGATCGCCCTCTCCCTGGTCGACGACCCCGAAGCCCTGCTGATCTGCAACGGCTACAAAGACCAGCGCTACATCGAGACGGCGATCCTGGCCCGACGCCTCGGCCGCCAGCCGGTGGTGGTGATCGAGCAGGCCGATGAG
>JAGYNF010000088.1 GCA_018400215.1 Cyanobium sp. M55B138
CCGTGGAGCTGGCGCTGGAGGCCACGGACATCGGCCCCTGACGGCCGGGCGCAGGGGCCATCAGGGGCCGGCTATCCGGGCAAGGCAGCGCTGCAGCCGGCGGCGATTGTGGCGCTGCAGCAGCAGACAGGGCAGGTTGAACAGGGTGGCAAACACCAGGTTCACCAGCACGCCGGCGGGGGGCAGCCAGAGGGCCGTGACCAGGCCAGCGGGCCAGAGCACCCCATGCACCAGCTCAGCCCGGCGGGTTTCCGCCACCAGCCGCCGCAGGGCCAGGGGATCGCGCCGCACCAGGCTGGCCTTGCGCACCCCACCGGGCAGCGCGCCACCGGCATCCGGAATCCAGCGCTTCCACACCCGGATGCCCAGACCGAAGCGCACTGGTGGCACGGCCGGGGGGCGCCGTGCGGGCAGCAACCAGCGCTGCGGCAGCACATTGGCAAGCATCCCCACCAGCAGGGAGGCCAGCAGCCAGAAGCCCACCGAGCTGAGCACCAGCGCCAGGGGTTCGGCGGGGTCAGCTCCCATGGCGGCGGCGGCCATCAACGGGTGCTGAAGCTGCGACCCTTCCAGCGCACCTTGCCCCGCTCGAGGTTGAGGATCGCCATCAGAAACACCCCCAGGAAAAACAGCACCGGCAGGGGGAACACCAGGTTGATCCAGCTGAACCGTCCCACCCGCCGGGTGAGCACCAGCATCTGCAGGGCAAAGGCGGTGTAGATCAGCGCATTGGGCCCAATCGCTGCGCTGCCCACCAACGGCCAGCCCAGCAGGGCCGCCGGCAGGCACCAGGCCGCCCAGAACAGGCCCGACAGCCACAGCAGCACCGCCAGCATCCAGGGCCAGCGCACCTCACCCGCGGCGGTGGCGAAGTTTTTGTTGAAACCGATCACCGTGTCATCCAGGCCGCCGGGATACATGCGATAGGCCAGTTGGCCATAGCCGATGAAGGCACTCACCGGCAGGCCAGCCTGTTCATAGCAATGGGCCAGGAACCAGTCCTCCACCACCTTGCCGGCCACCGCCGCGTGGCCGCCGGCCCGCCAGTAGTCGTCGCGACTGGTCACCAGCGCCGGCCCGAAGGCCACGCCACAGCGGGGCCCGAGCGGCACGGCCATCAGCCCCACCAGGTTGAACAACACCGAGAGCTGCTCATAGGGCTTTTCGGTGCGGTGGTAGGGCTGCACCGACACCAGGCCGCCCAGCTGCTGCTGCTGGGCCAGCAGCCGCTCCAGACACTCCGGCCCCGGCTCGGTGTCGGCATCGAGGAACACCAGCAGCTCACCGCGACTGGCCAAGACCCCGTGGTGCAGGGCCCAGGTTTTGCCGCACCAGCCCTCGGGCAAGGGCGGCGGCTGGATCACCCGCAGCGGCAGACCCCGGGCGCTGGCCACCTCGCGGGCGATGGCGGCGGTGCCATCACTGGAGTGGTCGTCGACCACGATCACCTCCTGGGGCTGCAGCCGTTGCCGGCCCAGGGCCGCCAGCAGCTGGGGCAGGGTGGTTGCCTCGTCGCGGGCGGGGATCAGCACGGAAACCGAGGGCGTGCCGGTCGGGCAGCCAGGCGGCAGCAGCGGCAGTCGCAGGGCCAGCGCCCAACCCAGCAGCCAGCGCACCAGCAGGGAGACTTCGAGCCAACCCATCAACGGCTCCGCTCCAGGCCTACCCACAACGCTAGGGGCCACAACCTGTAACGACTCAGGGCCGCAGCAATTCCCTTGCCAATGGGCCGATGGCGGCCCGGTCGCGCAGCAGCTGGGGATGGGTGAGCACCGGCAGCATGGTGCGCGCACCCACCGGCAGCACGGCCCGCCAGCCGGGCAGCACCGCCAGATCGAGGGCGGAGTAGAAGCTGTGGCACTCGATGCGCTGCAGACCGTCCAGGTCCCCATTGAGCCGCTGCAACAGGGCACTGCCGGCCCGTAGATCGGCAATGCCGCTGAACACCCGGGCCGGCCAGGGCTGGGCCGTGAGCGTGCCCTGCTGGGGGCTGCCCACGCTGAGAAAACGGCGGGTGCGCCCCAGGCCGCCCAGCAGCTGCATCCAGCAGCGCCCAATCACCCCACCCATCGAGAAACCGAGCAGGTCGAGGGGCTCATCGCGGCCAAAGGCCGCCTCGATATGGCCGCCCAACAGCTCGGCGGCCTCCAGGGTTGGCGTGCGCCCCAGCCGCAGGGGCAGGGCCGGGATCAGCAGCGGATGGCGACGACCGGCGAGCTCCCGCTTGAGCGCGTTGAACACCGCTGGTGTGTCCAATAGGCCGTGCACCAACACCAGGGGTGGACCCGAAGGGGACGTCACACACTCCTCGCTGAGCACCGCCTCAACAATGGCAGCCCCAACTGGGCGTGGGGGTGATCAGCCCAGGTACCAACGCAGCATGGCCAACAACTGGCCTGCGGGCCCGTAGCCGGTGATCCATTCACCCACCACCGCCGCGGCGAATCCCACCATGGCCACCCGGCCATTCAGCCGTTCCACCCCTGCCAGCGCCGTCGTGTTCCAGGGCCTGCGGGTGGTGAGGCCCTCACCAAAACGCTCAACGGGTTCGTAGCGGAACGGTTCGTCTGCCAAGGGTGGTGGTGCCGGGCCCGTGAGCCTATGTCCAGTCCGCCACAGTGACCCCATGGGTCACATCCTGCTCACCGGAGGCAGTTCCGGCATCGGCTTTGAAGCCGCTGCCCTGCTGCTACAAGCCGGCCATCGTCTCACCCTCCCCTGCCGCAATGCCGCCCAGGCGGCGGCCCTGGCCCAGCGCCTTCGCGGCCCCATCACCACCCCTATCTGCGATCTGGCCGACCTGGCCAGCGTGGAACAGTGCGCCCAGGCGCTGCTCGCCGCCGCGGAGCCGATCGACGCCCTGGTGCTCAATGCCGGACTGCAATACAGCGGCAGCAGCGCTCCCCGCTGGTCGGCCCAGGGCTTTGAGCTGACGCTGGCGGTGAACCACCTGGCCCACCAGGCGCTGCTGCAACGGCTGCTGCCCCTGTTGCTGCTGAGTCCGGCAGCGCGGGTGGTGGTCACCACATCGGAGGTGCACGACCCCAGCAGCCAGGGCGGCAAGGTGGGGCGCCCGGCCGGACTGGGGGATCTGGCCGGACTGCGCCAGGGGCCGGGGGCTGGTCTGCTCGATGGCAGCGCCCTGTTCAACGCCGAGAAGGCCTACAAGGACAGCAAGCTCTGCAACCTGCTGATGGCGCGGGAGCTGGAGCGGCGGCTGCGGGAGCAGGGCCGGCCCATGCCCGTGCTGGCCTGGAGCCCGGGGCTGGTGATTCCCCGCAGCAGTGGCGGCTTCTTCCGTGACAGTCGGCTCAACAACCCCTTCGGCCAGGCGCTCTTTGCCCTGGTGGCCAGAGACCTGCTGCGGGTCACCGCAACGCCCCAGCGGGCCGGGGCCCTGCTGGCCGGCCTGGTGGAGGAGCCCCCCGAGGCCGCCAGCGGCTTCCACTACTGGAGCAACCGGGTGCTGGGGCCGGGCCGGCTGCGCTTCGAGGCCAGTCAGCCCAGTGCTGAGGCCCGTTGCGACCGCCTGGCGCGGGATCTCTGGTGCCTCAGCGCCCAGGCTGCCGGATTGGATCCTGGCGCCGGCATCGCGGCCACCTGAGCATCGAATCGGGGCGGGTCGGGTTGGGTCGGGGATTTCGTTACAGTCGCGCCGAAACTTGGATCCTGGGGCTGATTCCCCTCTCATATGCGGCAGTTCCTTTGATCCGCCCCGTCTCCCTGCTATCGCGTTCGACAGACCAGATTCAGACCCCTAAGCAACCGATCTATCCCAGCAAATCAGAGCTGCTGAATTGCCTGCCGCCTGAATTGAGCCGCCTCAACCCGGCCAAGGCCTGGGGCAGTTTGGCGATGTCCCTGGGCCTCTCCCTGCTGGCCTACGCCGCCGGCACCCAGATCCCCCTGCAGGCCGCGGCAGCCCCGCTCTGGCTGCTCTACGCCCTGATCACCGGCACCGTGGCAGGGGGCTGTTGGGTCATCGCCCATGAGTGCGGTCACAACGCCTTTCACCCCAACCGTGACGTGGAGCGCTGGGTGGGCTTCGTGCTGCACAGCCTGCTGCTGGTGCCCTACTTCACCTGGCAGCGCAGCCATGCGGTGCACCATGCCAACTGCAACCATCTCGAAGGCGGTGAAACCCATGTTCCGCCCCGGATCAACTCCGCCACCGGGCAGGTGGTCGACCGGCTGAGCAGGCGATTGGGCAGAGGGCCCTTCGGAATCCTGGCCCTGATCACCCACCTGCTCCTGGGCTGGCCCCTGTATCTCCTCTTCGGTGTGGCCGGCGGGGAGGACTACGGCGGCCCCACCTCCCACTTCTGGCATGGGGCCCCCTTTCGCAATGGCAAGCGCGCCCTGTTTCCAGAGTCGTTCCGCGGCCTGATGCTGCGCTCCAATCTCGGCCTGGTGGTGATGCTGCTGGCCCTTGGCTTGGCCGCGGCGCAGTTTTCCCTGGCCAGGGTTCTGTGCGTGTATGGCCTTCCCTACCTGGTGATCAATGCCTGGCTGGTCACCTACACCTGGCTGCAACACACGGATCTGGACATTCCACACTTTTCCTCCAAGGAATGGACCTGGGCGAAGGGCGCCCTCCAGACCGTTGATCGGCCCTACGGCCCCCTGCTCAACCTGCTGCACCACGGCATCGGTTCAACCCACGTGTGCCATCACATCAATCCGCGGATTCCGCACTACAACGCCTGGCGTGGCACCGCCCTGCTCAAGCAACGCTTCCCGGATCTGGTGCGCTACGACGCCACCCCCATTCCCAAGGCGCTGTGGCGAGTGGCCACCCGATGTGGCGTGGTGCGTCGGGATGCGGCCAGCGGTGGCTTCTTCTACTGAGGGGAAGCGATGGGTTGGTACTGAGCGCCGGGATAGGCCTGATCGAGGCGAGAACCTGTAGCTAGGGGAAACACCAGCAACGCCCAGGCCGCCAGGGTGACCAGCTGGGTCACCAGGCCGAAGGGCAGGCCGGTGATGGCCACGATGCCACCCAGATAGAGGAACCACCACCACCCCTGGCGCAGGTGCTGGCGATCGGCCAGGGCAAACAGTGCGGCCGGCACCAGCACGATCAGGCTGGCGCCCCGCAGGGCGCTGGTGCCGCACCAGCTGATCGCCCAGGTGGCCAACACAAAGGCGCTGGTGCACCAGAGCCGGGCCAAGGGCAGCCGATAGGCCCGCGGGGCCTCCGGCAGCTGGCGGCGCAGGGCGATCAGGCTCACGGGCCCCATGGCCAGGGCGATCACCAGGGTGGCGGTGAGGAAACTCACCACCGTCTGCCAGCTGGGGCCACTGAGCAGCATCAACACGCCCATGCCGAAGCTGAACATCAGCGCCACCGAGGGCACCGCCTGGCGATTCAGCCGGCCGAAGCTGCCGGGCAGCAGGCCGCAGCGACCCATCATCCAGCTCACCCGCGCCGAGGCCCCCATGTAGGCCATGGCCGTGGCGCTGGGGGAGACCACCGCATCGAGCAGCAGCAGCCGCGCGGCCCAGCCCAGGCCCAGCCCCATGGCGAGGGCCACCAGGGGGCCGCCATGGGCCGTGAGCTGCAGGGCCGACCAACCGCCGCTGAGCTGCTCCGGGGGCACGGACACCAGAAAGGCCAACTGCAGGATCACGTAGATGGCCAGGGAGATGCCCAGGCCCAGGCCCATCGCCAGGGGCACGGTGCGCTGGGGCTGGCGGGTTTCGCCAGCCAGATCCATGGCGGTGCGGAAGCCCAGCAGGGAAAACAGGATGCCGCCGCTGCTGATGGCCGTCACCATCCCCTGCAGCCTCTGGGCTGGGGGCTGGGGAACGGCGGCCAGGTTGCCCCAGTGCCCCGCAGCGAGCATCAGGGTGATCGAGATCAGCAGGGGCACAGCCAGCTTCCAGACCGTGAGCCCGTCGATCCAGCGGGCCAGCCAGCCCACCCCGGCCAGGTTGATCCAGGCCAGCACCGCCAGCAGCACTGTGGCCAGGGCCAGGCCTGGGGCACTGAGCACCTGGCCCTGGCCGCCATCGGCCGTGAGCCAAGGCAAGCTGCTGGCCAGGTATTGCAGCACCGCCAGCACCTCGATCGTGGGCAGGGCCAGGTAGGCGATCCAGGCACTCCAGCCACCGATGAAGCCGGCGGTGCGGCCATGGCTGAGCAGGGGAATCTGGGCCAGGGCGCCGGAACTGCTCACCAGGGAGCCCAGTTCGGCAAACACCAGGGCCAGACTGAAGGCCAGCACCCCGCCCAGCAGCCAGGCGCCAAGGGCTGCCGGGCCAGCACTGCGGGCCGCATAGAAGGGGGCAAACAGCCAGCCAGAGCCGATGGTGCTGGTCACCACGGCCATGGTGAGGCTGCCCAGGCCCAGCTGGCGGGACAGTCCGGAACTGGTCATCGGCGGTGGGGGAGGCGCAGTGATTACCCGAGCGGCCCGAAGGCGCTCATGGTTTTGCTCCCAGAATGTGGGCAATCATGTGGTTGACGTCCTGATTGGCATGTAAAGAAACCAGCTCCACCTCTGGGTGTCCCAGGGGGAAGACGCGAAACACTTCGTCAGCAAAAGCCTGACCAATCAAGGCAACACCCTTGAACCGGAGTGTCGCTGGGATCGGCGGTGAACTTGCCCTTGGCCAACTCCAGAACAGCGTGGCGTTCATCCAGCAAGCCAA
>JAGYNF010000089.1 GCA_018400215.1 Cyanobium sp. M55B138
CATAGGGCGAAGCCGCACCGTTCTCCAGCAGGTGATGAAAGGCCCAGAACCCGCGCCCGCAGTGATTGAACACCCCATCGAGGATCAGGCGCAGGCCGCGCCGCTTGAGCTCCGCCACCAGCGCATCAAAGGCCGCATCCCCGCCGAGCAGCGGATCCACCTGGAAGTAGTCGTAGGCGTGGTAGCGGTGGTTGGCGGCGGACCTGAAGATCGGGGTGAGGTACAGGCACGTCACGCCCAGCTCCTGCAGGTGATCCAGCCCCTCGATCACGCCGTAGAGATCACCGCCTTGAAAGCCTGTGGCATCCGGTGGCGTGCCCCAGGGCTGCAGCGCCAGACCCTGTTGGTGGGGCACCCTGCCGCTGCGGCGGAAGCGATCCGGGAAGATCTGGCACACCACCGCCTCTGCCACCCAGGCCGGCGGTTGCGCCACCGCCGCACGGAGATCCGAACCCACGGCACCACTGCAGCTCTCCATAGGGTGACGCATCGATCCCTGCCCTGTGCTGCATGGCCACCTCCAACCCCGGCGATGGCAACATCAGCTCCGTGGAGCTGGCCCGCTACCTCGAGCAGCGCGGCGAGCTGGGCAAGCCCTGGATGCTGCAGCTGCTGCGCCTCACCAAGCTCAAGGAGGCCAAAGACTCCATGGACCCGCAGGACTACATGGCCAAGCTCCAGGAGGCCCACGCCGATCTGATGCGGCTGGGTGAGTTCTGGAAGGGTCGGGAGCAGGAGGTGTTCAGCGGCCGCTACCAACCGCCCACGTTGATCGAACCCCTGCCCGGCTCCCCCGACGATCGATGAGTGCGCCCTCCGGCGGGCCCTACCCGATGGCCCCCCTGATCCGCTTCACCCTGGTGAGCCTCTACCTGGCCCTGGTGCTGCCGCTGCCCTGGCTGGTGGCGGAGGCCCCCACGGGGCTCCTGGCCACGGCCGTGCTGGCGGGCCTGCTGCTGGTGCTGGCGGCCACCAGTGAGCGGGTGGAGATCGATGCCAGCGGCATTCGGGTGGGCCATCCGGGCTGGTGCGGCTGGTTGTTGCGCCGGGGCTGGTCGCTGCCCTGGCAGGCGGTGACCGGCCTCAGCGCCATGGCCACCAGCCAGGGGGGGCGGGTGTTTTACCTGCGCAGCGCCAACGGCTCTTTCCTCGTGCCCCAGCGGGTGGCGCGCTTTGATCAGTTTCTGGAGGAGCTGGCCGGCTACAGCGGATTGGACATCAGCAGCATCGGCCGCATCAGCCCTCCCTGGACCTACCAACTGCTCGCCATCCTTTCCGGCAGCATGCTTTTGGGGGAATTAGCCTGGGGCCTGTTCACGCTGCGGGGGTGATCGGCCCTGCCCTCACCCCATGCAGCGCCAAGCCCTAAACAGAACTGCGCAGCTGCAGGCGATCCGGCACGGCCTGCTCGCCATCGGGAAGGGTTTCAAGGCTGAAGCGGTAGCCCTGTTGGCGCATCGTCTCGATGCCGCCGCCTTCCCCCAGGCCGGCCTGCTCCAGCTTGCGCCGCAGGGTGAGCACCTGGGTATCCACCGAGCGGGGGCCACCGCTGAAGGGTGGCCAGGCCATGCGCAACAGTTCCTGGCGGCTCCGCACCACCCCCGGGGGCATCAACAGGGCGCAGAGCAGGGCAAACTCCCGCGGACTCAACTCCACCGGCTGATCGCGCAGGGTCACCTGGCGCAGCAACAGATGCACCTCGAGCGGCCCCACACACACCCGCTCCTGCAGACCACTGCCCGAGCGGCGCAGCAGGGTGCGGCAACGGGCCGCCAATTCCTCGAGACCGAAGGGCTTGCGCAACACGTCATCGGCACCGCCATCCAGCAGGCCCACCACGGGCTCTGAGCCGGAGCGGGCGGTGAGCACCATCACCGGGCAATGCAACTGGGCGGCGAGGCGCAGGGCACTGCTCTCATCCAGCAGCTCCGCACTCACCAGAAGGTCGGGGGACTGGTCGCGGCAGAGCTCCAGTGCCTCCCGGGCCGTGGCCACGGCTGCCGCCAGGTGGCCATCCTGGCGCAAGCGTTGGGCCAACACGGTGCGCAACGTGGCATGGGGATCCACCACCAACACCCGCTGGGAACCGGGAGCCTGCGCGGCCGCTGCTGCCGCCGCCTCCTGGGCACTGCCTCCGAACTGGGGCATGGCGGATGGGGCGCTGCCGGCCAGCCCCGAGCCAGGGGCCTGGGCAGGCACGGCTTGCTGAACAGGACCACTGTCCTGAACGGCCGCTGGTGCGGATGACAGCTGGCTGGTTGGGTGGTTGATTGGGTGGCTGGTTTGATGCCTGGGCTGGGCGGGCGCCATTGTGGGTGTACCCCCCGGATTCCACCAAACTAACGGACCCCGCCAGGCCCGACCGGTATCAGTCGATGCCTTGGCAACTGACCACCGACCAGGCAGGATCGCCAGGGCAGGGTCGCATCGACGCATCAGCCCAGCCAAGATGGGCATCAGGCCCCGTTCCACAATGACCGCGCTCCAGCATCCAGACGCCATTCGCCACTTCCAGTCGCTCTGCGATGCCTGCCAGGAGTTGGCCCATCGTCACCATGGACCCAGCGAGCTGCGCCTCTATGCCGACGGCTACCTGCATGCCCTGCGCCGCACAGCCATGCTCGACCCCCTCACCCAGCGGCGACTGGAGGACCTGATGGAACGCTGGATTCAGGACCCCTCCAGTTTTGTGGGCGCCGACGGCGACCCACGGGTGCTCTACGAGCAGGGCCGCAGCTACTGAGCCTTAGCTGGCCAGAGCGACATCCAGCTGCTCCCGCAGTTCACCGGAGTTGTACATCTCGATCAGAATGTCTGATCCGCCGATGAATTCCCCCTTCACATAGACCTGGGGAATGGTGGGCCATTCGGAATACTCCTTGATCCCCTCACGGATCTCCATATCGGAGAGCACGTCAAAGGTCTCAAACGGCATTCCCAGGGCGTGCAGGATCTGCACCACGTTGTTGGAGAAGCCGCATTGGGGCATCAACTTGGTGCCCTTCATGAACACGACGATCGGGCTGCTGGCGAGCAGGGTGTCAATGCGGTGCTTGACGCTGGCATCCATGGGTTCAGCTGGGGGTTGAGGTGTGTAGGGCGAGGGCATGGATCGCCTCGCTGGCCAGTTCCTGGCGCAGGGCGCCATAGACCATCTGGTGCTGCTTGATCCGGTTGAGGCCGGCGAACGCCCCTGAAACCACCTTGACCTGGAGGTGATCACCACCGCCGGTGAGGTCTTCCACCTCAATGGCGGCATCAGGCAGGGCGCGATGGATGGCTGCCTTCACCTGGTCGGGTTGCACCATCGGGCACACAGCAGAGCAGCGGAAATCTAGTGGGGTTACTGGGCCACCTGACCAGCGGTGTAGGGGGTGATGACAAAGCCGATCTCCACCAGGCCCTGGTAGGCCTTGCGTCCCTCCTCGCTGGTGGGGGTCATCACCTTCACCACTTCCACCAGCAGCGGCACGGCCACCTCCGGCTGGTTCTGGCGGCGGAAGATCGCCGCCAGGCGCAGGTTGGTCTGGGAGAGCAGGGTGAGCGTTTCCCGACCGTTCTGATCCATCTCCCTGGGGATCCGGGCATCCAGGCCCCGGAAGGATCCGCTCAGGTCGCGGTAAAAGCCCAGGAGACGCCGGCAGAGATCCCGGGCCTGGTCGTAGAAGCCCCGGGCCTCATCCAGCCGCCCGGCGGCGGCGGCGGCATCACCCCGGGCCAGGAGGCTGCGCACGGCGTTGAGGCTGAGCGGATTGGTGGCCGCAGCCTGGGCGCCATCAGCGGTCTGGGCCTGGAGCGGCAGGCCAGCTCCAGGCAGGGTGACGGCCAGGGCGGCCAGCAGAGCACCAGTTAGGAGCCGATTGGGGCTGCGCACAGCGCTGGAAAGACAAGTGGGAGAACTCTAAGGGGACCTCTCCACGCCACCGGCCTGGGTCAAGGCAAGGGCGCGGGCCTCCTGGCGGGCCATGGCCACGGCCAACTCACGGGTGAAGGCCCCGGCAGCGTCGCGGCCCTCCCCCACCATCTGCATGGGCACACCGATGCAGATGGCCGCCCGGTCACAGGGTCGGGGAGTGGCGTGGGTGTAGGCAATGCCCACCGGCAACACCGGCACCGTCACCCCCCGATTGGCCGCCAGGGCCGCCAGGCGGGCCAGGCCCTGCTGCAGCCGGAGCGGCTGCTCGCCGTCGCGGCGGATGCGACCCTCAGGGAACACCACCAGCTGCTCACCGGCGGCGAGCAGGTCCACGGCGTGGCGCAGGCTGGCCAGGGACGGCCGGGCCTGATTCACAGGAAAGCAACCAAGCCGGCGCAGCACCCACCCCTGGGGCCCCCGCATCTCGTCGACCGTGACCATGAAACGGCAATCGCGGGAGGTGACGCGGCGGCCGGCGGCCCGGGGCAGCAGCAGGGCATCCCAGCGGGCCTTGTGGCTGGGCGCCAGCAGCACCGGGCCCGAGCGGGGCAACCACTCCTGGCCCTCCACGCTGACCTGTCGAAACCAGAGTGGCAGGGCCAGGTCCTGGGTGGCCACCATGGCGAGTCGGCCGAGCCATGGGCTCACGTCACTGGTGACAGCCCGACCTGCGGGCTGGTCCATGGGGCCTGGGGCAGACGGGGGCGAAGCAGCTGCCCGCTGGCTTGCCGGATCGACCTGTTCCGCCGTCAACACCGGAGATTCACTGCTTTTTTGACCCTAACCAGACCCGCGCTTGATCCCGGCCCCGGGAGGGCAGTTGGCGGGCCGGCGCCCCCGCCGGGGCACTCCATAGGATCTCCTCTGTGCTCGCATCCGCCATGGCCAGCCTCGGCGTCAACATCGACCACATCGCCAATGTGCGCCAGGCGCGCCACGCCGCGGAACCCGATCCCGTGAGCTACGCCCTGCTGGCCGAGCTGGGCGGCGCCGACGGCATCACCGTGCACCTGCGCGAGGACCGCCGCCACATCCAGGACAGGGATGTGGAACGGCTGCGCGCCAGTGTGCGCAGCCGCCTCAACCTAGAGATGGCCGCCACCGCCGAGATGGAGGCCATTGCGCTGCGCATCCGCCCCGACATGGTGACCCTGGTGCCAGAGCGTCGGCAGGAGGTGACCACGGAGGGCGGCCTCGACGTGGCCAGCCAACGGGAGGCGTTGTGCGGCCTGGTCGGGCGGCTGCAGGACGCCGCCATCAGCGTCAGCCTGTTCGTGGATGCCGAGCCGCACCAGCTGGAGGCCTGCGCCGCCACCGGGGCCCGCTGGGTGGAACTGCACACCGGCGGCTACTGCGAGGCCAGCTGGGCGAAGCAGCCCGAGGCCCTGGCCCGCCTGAGTGAGGGCAGCTTCATCGCCCGCAGCCTGGGCCTGCGGGTGAACGCCGGCCACGGCCTCACCTACCAGAACGTGGAGCCGGTGGCGGCGATCGAGGGCATGGAGGAGCTCAACATCGGCCACACGATCGTGGCCCGGGCCCTGGCCGTGGGCCTGGAGCAGGCGGTGCGACAGATGAAGGCGCTGGTTCAGAATCCGCGCCGCGATCCCCTGTTCGGCAGCATCCACCCATGACCCTGTATCACTTCGTGGCCGCCAGCGAAGCTTTCCTCACCGAGGAGGAGCCGCTCGAGGAGGTACTGCGGGAGCGGGTGCGCAACTACGGCGAAACCGGCAAGCCCATCGACTTCTGGCTGGTGGCCCGCCCCACCTTCCTGCAGGCCCCCGAGCTGGCCCCCATCGCGGCGCGCGTCCCCCAGCCGGCGGCGGCGGTGGTCTCCACCGATGAAAAGTTCATCACCTTCCTCAAGCTGCGGCTGGAATTCGTGCTGAAGGGCAGCTTTGAGGCCCCCAGCGCCGGCATCAGCGACCCCCTCGCCAGCGCCGCCTGATCCCGATCCCACCCTCACCGCACCCCCCGGCCGTACCTCAGAAGAGGCCCAGGAACCTGCGGCGCTCGCCACTGGCATCCTGCTGGTAGCGGGGCTTGTCATCGCCGATGGTGAGCAGCGCTTCCTTGTTCTTCCACCACACCCAGTCGCGGATCGGCGGGGTGTTGGCCAGCTGCTCGCGGCTGAGGCCCAGGCCCAGCTTGGCGGAGGCATCCAGCAGCACATCGAGCATCTCCTCGCCATTGCTGCAGCGCGCCAGGGCTTCGTTGGTGCGCTTGGCCCCGTTGAGGGCCTTCAGCAGGGCGTTGACCCGCTGGCTCACCGACAGGTTTTGCAGCTCCAAGAATCCAGCCCGTGTTGCCCTGACCCGACCGTACCAAGGGCCCAGGGGGGTGAGCCGATGGTGACAACGGCCACGCCACGGGGCAGACTGATCCCATCGCCAACGTCTGATGACGCCCCAAATCCGTCCCACCCGCCACTGGGTCATTGGGGACGTTCATGGATGCGCTGAGGCCCTGCAGCAGCTGCTGCGACTCCTGCCCACCGAAGACCGCCTCGTGTTCAACGGGGATGTCATCAACCGCGGCCCCCAGATCCTGCCCACGCTGGAGCTGGTGTGGAGCCTCGTGCAGAGCGACCGGGCGGTGTGGCTGCAGGGCAACCATGAGGCCGATCTGGTGGCCGCCCTCAACCGGGACGACCCCCAGGCCCTGCGGAGCCTGCGGGGCTGCGACACCTACCGCCAGCTGGGCGACCGCACCTG
>JAGYNF010000009.1 GCA_018400215.1 Cyanobium sp. M55B138
GCGGTTGGTGAACCAGGGCTACGTGGATCCAGACCGCTTTGAGCAAGTGCACTGGCGGCGCCTGCGTCAGAAAGCCCTGGAGCGCCCCATCCGCAGCTCCAGCGACGCCTACGCGGCCATCGAAGCCATGCTCAGCCCCCTGGACGACCCCTACACCCGGTTGCTGCGACCCGAGGAATACGCAGCCCTGCGCTCCAGCACCCAGGGCACCGTGAGCGGGGTGGGGCTGCAACTGGGCCTGCGCGGCAGCGACCAGCGGGTGGTGGTGATTGCCCCGCTCGACGGCTCACCGGCGGCCGAGGCGGAAATCACCAGTGGCGCCCCCCTGCTCACCGTGAATGGCCAGGCCACCGCCGAGCTGGGGCTGGAGCAGACCGCCGCGGCCCTGCGGGGTCCGAGCGGCAGCACGGTGCTGGTGGAATGGCTTGACCGCGATGGCAACAACCGGGAGGAGGAGCTGGAACGGCGCCAGGTGGATCTGCGCCCGGTGCGCAGCAAGCGACTGCGGGTTGGGGGCCACACCCTCGGGTACCTGCGCATCACCCAATTTGCTGAGTCCGTGCCGCAACAGGTGAAGGAAGCCCTCCAGGACCTGGAGGATCAGGCCATCGAGGGGCTGGTGCTCGATCTGCGCAACAACTCCGGCGGCCTGGTGAGCGCAGGCCTGGCCGTGGCCGATGCCCTGCTCGACAACCAAGCGATCGTGGAGACGCAGGATCGCGATGGCCTCAGCTCGCCCCAGCAGTCGGGGCCAGGGCGCCTCTACGACGGCCCGATGCTCACCCTGGTGAATGGCGGCACGGCCAGCGCCAGCGAAATTCTGGCCGGCGCCCTCCAGGACAACGGCCGCAGCCAGCTGGCCGGCAGCCGCACCTACGGCAAGGGATTGATCCAGACCCTCATCTCCCTGAGCGACAGCAGCGGCCTGGCCGTGACCGTGGCCCGCTATCTCACCCCCAACGGCCGGGATATCCAGAACCAGGGCATCGAGCCCGATGCCCCCCTGGCAGCCCCCGAACCGCTCAATCCCGGCGGGGATGGCGACAGCTGGCTGGACCAGGCGGCCCGCCTGCTGGCCGCCCAACTCCCCCAACCCAGCGAACCCGCCGAAGACTGAAGCCATGCGAGAGCGCGTGTATCACGATCCGCTGCATGGGGCCATCAGCCTCGATGGGCGGCAGCCGGCGGAAGCGCTGGCGATCGAGCTGATCGACACCGTGCCCTTTCAACGGCTGCGGCGGATTCGCCAGCTCGGCCCGGCCTTCCTCACCTTCCACGGGGCGGAGTCGAGCCGCTTCACCCACTCCCTGGGGGTGCTGGCCCTGGCCCGCCAGGCCCTGCTGCGGCTCGAGCGTCACCACCCCGAGCTGGGCGCCCACCGGGGCGTGCTCTATGCCGCGGCCCTGCTGCACGACGTGGGGCATGCCCCCCTCAGCCACACGGGCGAGGAGATGTATGGCCTCAAGCATGAGGTGTGGTCGGGTCGGCTGATCCGCCAGCATCCCGCCCTGCGCCAGCCCCTGGAGGCCTATGGGGCCGGCACCGCCGATGCCGTGGCCGACCTGCTGGAGGGCAAGGGCTGCAGCTGCCCGGCGATCCAGGCCCTGGTGAGCAGCCAGCTCGACTGCGACCGGCTCGACTATCTGCTGCGCGACAGCTACAGCACCGGCACCAGCTATGGCCGCCTCGACCTGGAGCGGATCCTGGCCGCCCTCACCCTGGCACCGGATGGTGGCCTGGCGATCCACCCCAAGGGCCTGATGGCGGTGGAGCACTACCTGGTGGTGCGCAACCTGATGTACCGCAGCGTCTACAACCACCGGCTCAACGTGGTGTGCAACTGGCTGCTGAGCCGGGCCATCGCCATGGCCCGCCAGCTCGGCGCTGGGCGGGTGTGGGCCGATGGGGTGATGGCCCGGTGGCTCTGGCAGCCCGATGACCTAGACCTCGACACCTACCTGGCCAACGACGACATCCGCACCGGGTATCACCTGGAGCGCTGGCTGGAGGATGGCCCTGCGGAGCTGGCGGACCCCTGCGGGCGCCTGCTGGAACGCCGGCTGCTCAAGGCCACCACCGTGAGCCACCTGCCGCCGACCCAGCGCCTGGAATTGCTGGCCCAGGCCCAGCGACTGGCGGAGGCCCAGGGCTTCTGCAGCGAGGTGACCTGTGGCCTGCAACAGCACCAGAGCCGGGGATATCACCCCTACAAGGGGGGGCTGCGGCTCTGGGATGGGGAGCGGCTGCAGGCGCTGGAGCAGCGCTCGGCCCTGGTGCAGAGCCTCACCGCACCGGTGGAGGGTGCCTGGCTGATCCACCCGGCCGAGGTGGCCCCTAAGTTGCGGCAGTTGATCAGCGGCTGAGACCGACGGCAGCCATGGGTGCAGAGGTGCGCAGCTCCGGCTGGGAGGGGGCCCCGGGGTGGCTGGTGTTGCCCGAGCCCCCCGCTGGGACCCCGGCGCGGGATCTGGTGGAGCAGGCCCTGGCCCAGCTCCCCACGATGGCTGACCAGCCCTGCCCGGCCGCCCTGGCCCTGGCCGCCGGCAGCTGGCGGCTGGATGGGCGGGAATTGCGGGCTGTGGCCGAGCGCATGGCCAGCCATGGGGTGTGCCTGGCTGGGGTCACCGGCCAGAACCCCCACACCCGGGTGGCCGCCGCCGCCCTGGGACTGCCCACCAACGCCCCGCTGCAGCCTGCGGAGCCCAGCGCCGCCGGGGCCGGGCCGGGCTCCTGTGGCTTCACCCTGCACCAGGGCACCCTGCGGGCGGGCGATCACCTGGAGGCGGAGGGCTCTCTGCTGGTGCTGGGCGACGTGAACCCCGGTGCTCGGGTGAGTGCTGCCGGCGACGTGCTGGTGTGGGGCCGGCTACGGGGATCGGCCCATGCCGGCTGCCATGGAGCGCGCTCCGCCCGGATCGTGGCCCTGCAACTGCGGCCGCTGCAGCTGCGCATTGCCGATGCGGTGGCCCGCGGGCCCGAGGATCTGCCGCCCGCCGGCCTGGCGGAGCAGGCCGTCCTGGTGGATGGGGTGATCCGCCTCGAAGCGGCCGACCCGATCTGGCCCCTCAGCGATTGATCAGGCCGAAGGCCCCCAGCCCACCGGCCACCGCCATGAACCAGAGCGGTGAGATCCGGGTGCGCAACATCAGCACGCACACCACACAGGACGCCACCACCCCAGCACCATCGGTGTCGGCACTGCGCAGAATCTTGAGACCCACGGCAAACAGGATGCCGAGGGTGATCGGCCCCATGGCCCGTTCAAAGGCCAGCCGCAGCGGAGATCGGGCCAGGCGCTTCCAGCTCAGGCAGGCCACCACCATCACCAGGGTGGAGGGCAGCAGGATGGCCAGCTCCGCCGCCACGGCACTCAGCAGGGCCCAGCCCGGCCCCTCCCGCCAGGCTGCCCCCAAACCGAGCAGGCCCACGATCATCGAACTGGGGCCCGGCGCCGCTTCAGCCAGGGCATAGAGGTCGGCGAACTGGCGGGCCGTGAGCCAGCAGTATTGATCCACCGCCAGGTGGTGGTATTCGGCCAGCAGGGTGTTGCCACCGCCCAGGGAGAAGAGCGACAGCGAGAGAAACTGGCCCATCACCTGCAACAAACGGCCCCCATCGGAGAGGCGCTCAGGCGTGCAGGCCGCCGCCAACCACAGGGAAGCACTCATGGCGCGGGGCGGGCGGAACGCGGCCAGTACCAGGCCATGGCCAGGGGGCCGCTCACCAGCACCACCGGCACCAACCGGGCATGGAACACGCTGAGGGCCACAAACACCGCGGCCGCCAGCGCCAGCGCCACGCCGTCTTTCCAGTACTGATCGAGAATTTTGAAGCCCATCGAGAGGGCCATGCCGGCGGCGGCCGCCACCACGCCGGCCAACACGCGGGCCACCGCCGGCAGCTCATGCACCTCGAAATACACCATGCCCAGGCCGAGCAACAAACTGAACGGCACCAGCAACATGCCGGCCAGGGCCACCCCAGCGCCCAGCACGCCGTGGAATTCGGTGCCGATGTAAACGGCCATGTTGATCTGATTGGGCCCGGGGAAGAGGCGCGCCACCGTGAGCCCGGTGAGGAACTGGTCGTTGCTCATCCAGCGGCGCTGCTCCACCACGATGCGCTGACTCCAGGCCGAGAGTCCGCCACCAAAGGCGGAGAGGGCGATCTGCAACATGCCCACAAACAGCTCGGGGAGGGAGGGCCTGGGGGCCAGCCCGGCCAATCGGCCCGGATCGGAGGGGGTCGGGCAGGGGTCAGTCATGCACGAAATGGGGATCGGGGGGCAGCTCGCCGGCCTCATGCAGGGCCGGGTCTAGGGGGTCGGGGGCGTGGTAATCGCTGGCCTGATCCCAGTCAGCTTCGAAGGTGCGCCGCAGGCGCTTCACCACCTCGGGGGCATCGGACTCGATCCCCAGCTCCCGGCGCAGATCAAAGGCGCTGCGATCGATGTTCATCGAACCGGTCTGGGCGTAGTGGTCGTCGACCAACACCAACTTGGCGTGGAGCTTGAGGTGCTTCTGGCGGCGCACCTTCACACCAAAACGCTCCATGATCCGAAGAGAGGAGAAGGTGTCGTAGATATCCCAGTCGGAGATGCCGTGCTTGCCGCCACAGAGGAAGCGCACCTTCACACCCCGCTCCCGGGCGGCAATGATCCGCTCCAGGATCACCGCATCCACGAATTTGGGGTGCTGGATCCAGAGGCTGCTGCGGGCCATGTCAACGATGCGGGCCAACTGACCGCGGCTGTGGCGGTTGCTCCACACCAGCCCCACCGCCAGATCGGGGTGGAACTCCTCACGCCGCCAATCGGCCTCAAACCCAGCGATCACCTGGGCCACCACGGCCGGGTCCCGGCTCACCACGCCGTAGTCGCGGGTCTGGGTGAAATATTTGTCGGAGAGGTTGAAGCTGGCGATCAGGGCCGCTTCTTGGTCGATCACCAGCGACTTTTCATGGGTGACCGGAAAGGCTTCGCTGGTCCAGGCGGCGGCGATCCCCCAGTCCTGCAGCTGGGCATAGGTGGCGTCGTTCCAACGGTCGCCCCCTGAGGTGTGGGGATTGAGCATCACCCGCACCAAAACCCCCCGCCGGTGGGCCCGCAGCAGAGCATCGAGAATGTCCTGGCTCTGCAACTTGAACTGCTTGAGCCGCAGCTCCCCCTGGGCCGTATCGATCAGCTCCACCACTGCCGTTGCGCCGTCGTCGGGCATCACCAGCAGGGATTGATGGGTGTGGGGCACGCCAAGACATTGGGCAGGACGAACCCGTTGTAGATGGCCCGCTGCTGGTTTGGCCTTAATCTGCTGGAACCACAGGTCAAGCCGTGACAGCCGCGTCCAGTCGCTTCATCCTGATCTGCTCAGGCAAGGGGGGCGTGGGGAAGACCACCCTCACCGCCAACCTGGGCATTGCCCTGGCCAGACAAGGTGCCAGCACGGCGGTTTTGGATGCCGATTTTGGGCTGCGCAATCTCGATTTGCTGCTCGGCCTCGAGAACCGCATTGTCTACACAGCCCAGGAGGTGCTGGCCGGCAGTTGCCGCCTGGAGCAAGCGCTGGTGAAGCACAAGCAGGAACCCAACCTGGCCCTGCTGCCGGCGGGAAACCCCCGCATGCTCGACTGGCTCACCCCCGACGACATGCGCAAGGTGGCGCAGCTGGTGGGCGAGCAGTTCGACTACGTGCTGATCGACGCCCCGGCCGGCATTGAGGGGGGCTTTCGCAACGCCATGGCCGCAGCCCAGGAGGCGATTGTGGTGACGACCCCGGAGGTGTCGGCCGTGCGCGACGCCGACCGGGTGATCGGCCTGCTCAACAGTGAGGGGGTGAAGCCGATCCAGCTGGTGCTCAACCGGGTGCGGCCCCGGATGATGGCCAATCAGGAGATGCTGGCGGTCGACGACGTGACCGACATCCTGGCCCTGCCCCTGCTGGGCCTGGTGCTGGAGGACGAACAGGTGATCGTGAGCACCAACCGGGGCGAGCCCCTCACCCTGAATGGCAGCAATTCCCCCGCCGCCCGGGCCTACACCAATGTGGCCCGCCGCCTGCTCGGTGAGGACGTTCCCCTGATCGATCCCAGCAAGGAACGGCAGGGATTGCGCGCCAAGATCGGACGCCTGATGAACACCAAGATCTTCTGAGCCGATGACCCTGCGCGATGTGATCAACAAGCTGCTGGGCCGGCAAGCCGCCAGTGCAGACACCGCCAAGCAGCGCCTGCAGCTGGTGCTGGCCCACGACCGCAGCGACCTCAATCCGGAGCTGCTGGAACGGATGCGCCGCGAAATCCTCGAAGTGGTGAGCCGCTACGTGGAGATTGATCTGGAGGAGGGCGACGTGAGCCTGGCCACCGAGGATCGGGTCACCGCCCTGGTGGCCAACCTGCCGATCCGGCGGGCTCGCCCCCTGCCAGAGCCGGGCCTGCAGGCCTGAGCACCGACACGGCCGGGGCCGCGGTGGCAACCCTGATCGGTAGTCACACCGACCCCATGGCTTGCCCCCCCGCCACGATCACCCCCGCTGAGGCGCGCGTGCTCGGCGAATTGCGCCGCGGCCACAGCAATCGGGGCATTGCCAGCCAGCTGGTGCTCAGCATCCGCACGGTGGAGAGTCACATCTCCAACCTGCTGGCCAAGACTGGCTGCCAAAGCCGCACCCAGCTGTTGCTCTGGTCGTTGGCCCTCGCCCCCCAAGCGATAAGCTCCGCTGGGGAGTGATCCCGTGCCGGCTTAGCTCAGCGGTAGAGCAGCGCTTTTGTAAAGCGAAGGCCATCGGTTCAAATCCGTTAGCCGGCTTGCTCCCCCCTCACGGCAGGGCAGGCAGAGGGCCCGGCCCCAGGCGCAGGGGCGGTGGCGGTAATAGCGGCGGTGATGAAGGCGCTGATAGCGGCGGCGGTGGCTGGATCGGCAACGGGGCCGCGGCGCGGCCAACGCGGGCCGCAGGTGTGGCAAACAGCCGGGCCAGCATGGCCTGGCGCGCATCGGCCGGCTCCGGACCCAGATCCCAGAGGCTCTCGAGGTAGAAGAAGGCCACGCCAAGGCCCGCCTGACGGCTCGCCCCGACCTTCTGCTGCAACAGTTGGGCCGAGGTGGGGCGATTGCGCTGACCGCTCAGGATGGCCATGGCGGTGGGGATCCGCTGGCGCGCCTCCTGCACCTCAGGCCGCCACAGGTGGGGCGTGAAGCTCTCCAGATCGGGCCTATAGATCTGCACCAGCAGCTCATCGGCAATGCCCAGCCGCACCCAGGCCCGCCAGTCCTGCAGTTGCAGCTTGTAGGCGAAGTCGTAGTAGTTGGGGGAAATCGACACGATCGCCCCAGGGCGCCTGGCCCGCACCGCCTTGCTGAGGCGGTCCATGAAGGCGGTGATCTTGTCGGCACGCCACTTCACCCAGGCGGGATCGGCGGGATTGGCGGGCGGTGCCTTCCCCGTTTCCTTGCGGTAGAGGGCCACCGTGAAGGGGTCGTAGCCGAACTCCCTCGGCAGGGTCATGTGGTCGTCGAACTGGATGCCATCGGCCCCGTAGGTGCCAACCACCTCCAGCACCAAATCGGTGATCAGTTGTTGCACCTCGGGGCGAAAGGGATTGAGCCACTTCACCTCACCGGCGGCACTGACCGAGGTGAGGCTGCCATCTTGCTTCTGCGTGAGCCAACTGCGGTGTCGCCGGGCCAACTCAGAGCCCGGAGCGGCCATGAAACCGAATTCGAACCAGGGGATGACCAGCACCCCCTGGCGCCGCCCTTCGGCGATCAATTCGCCGAGCACATCCTGCCCCTGAAGGCCCAGATAGGTGAAATCCTGAAGCCCGCGGTCCTGCAGCACCTGGCTGGGGTAGTAGGCGATGCCGCCGTTCCACACCACCGGATAGAGGGTGTTGAAGTTGAGCCGGGCCAGCTGGGCCACGGTGGAGCGCATGCGCTCGCGGTCCCGCAGCACCGGCATGTCGTTGGCCGTGAGCCACACGCCCCGCAGCTCCACCCGGGCCGGCGGGACTGGGGCGGGGTCAACCTGGGCCCAAACCGGGGCAGCCGAACGCGGGCCCCCCAGCCCATGGGCGAGCAGCACGATGGCCCAACTGAATTGCCGCCAACGGCCCATGCATTGGTAAGGGCGGCTACCCAAGCTAGGAATCCCGGTCAGCCAACAGCCAAACCGCCAGCAGCACGGGCAACCACACCAGCCACAGCGCCTGGAACAGGGCGGTGGTGCCCTCAATCAGCGGGGTGGCAAACCAGGCGTAGAGCGCCATCGAGATCAATACCACCAGCACCAGAGCCGCCATCGCCAGATCAGGGCAGAAGATCTGCAGGCAGCCAAGCACCAGCACGCAGCACCTGCCAGCGGCCGCTGCCACCCTCTGCGCCCCGCGGCTCCTGCCAGGCCAACACCGTGCTGGCCTGACCGGAAGACTCCGGCCAGGGAGGGGGGGTGAGCAGGGGCAGCTGGGGAAAGAACCGGGCCGCCGCCTCGGCATCCCGGGCCGCTGGCACGCCGGACGGATTGGCACTGGTGGTGGCGAGCGGACCGCTGGCCCGCAGCAGCTGGCGGGCCAGCGCGCTGGCGGGGATGCGCAGGCCCAGGCTGGTGCCGCCGGGATGCAAGTGTTCCACCCAGGCCCCCCGGGCCGGCAGCACCAGGGTGAGCGCCCCAGGCCAGCCCCGCGCGGCCATGGCCCGCCACTCCTGGCGCCAGGCCCAACCCAACACCGGCTCCAGCTGCTCCAGGTCGGCCCCCATCAGGATCAGGGGCTTGTCGGCTGGCCGCTGCTTGAGGCTCCAGATCCGCTGGGCATGCTCGGGGCGGGCGGCCAGGGCGGGCAGGGTATCGGTGGGCATCAGCACCACGGCGCCACGGCGCAACTGCGCCGCCATGGCGCTGCAGGAGGAGGGAGGGATCATGGCCGGCTCGCACCCCCCGGCCGCTGGAGCGAACGGCGCGCCACGGCAAATCGCCAGGTGCCCTCCAGATCGGCATGGGCCGCCACCAGATCCAGCCCGGCGGCCTGCAACAGCTGCTGCACCGGTGGGCTCTGATCGTGGTGATGCTCCAGCACCAACCAGCCCCCCGGAGCCAGGGCCTGGCATGCGCCCGCCACGATCTCGCGGATGGCGCCCAGGCCGTCGCCGCCACCATCGAGGGCTTGCCTGGGCTCATGACATTTCACCTCCGGCTCCAGGGCATCCCACACCGCCGTGGGGATGTAGGGCGGGTTGGCCACCACCAGCCCCAGGGCACCCCACCAGGGCGCCAGGGGCTGCCACCAGCTGCCCAGCAGGGGCTGCACCCGATCGGCCACCCCGTGGCTGTCGAGATTCAGGCCCGCCTGCCGCAGGGCCTCTGGGCTGCAATCCACCGCCAGCCCGGCGCTGGCGGGCCAGAGCCGGGCGAGGGCCACCGCCAGGCAGCCGGAGCCGGTGCCGAGATCGGCCCACAGCCCAGGCCCCACGCCCGGACACAACTGCTGGGCCAGCTCCACCACCAGTTCCGTTTCCTGGCGAGGGATCAACACCCCGGGGGCGACGGCCAGGTTCAGATCGCGCCACGGGCACACCCCCGCCAGGTATTGCAGGGGCTCCCGACTGCGCAGATGGCGCCTCCAGAGCGCGCCCAAGCGGTCGAGGCCCACCCGCAGCTGCAGGCAGCGCTGCGGATCCAGCCGCATCAGCTGCAAGCTCGACCAGTCGACACCGGCCACCATCTGCAGCAGCCAGTCGAGATCGATGGGCCGCCCGCCCTGGGCCAGCTGCTCACGGCGCCAGGTGAGCAGGGCACAACCCCTGAGCTCCACACCGGAATCGTCGAGCTTCTGCACGGGGCCCCTCCTGCTCCATCCAGCCCGCAGGCTAAAGAGGACGCCAGTGCAGCCCAGGCTCGGAGCGCACCACCCCCGCCAGCTCCAGGGCCAGCAGCCGCGGTGCCAGGGCAGCGGCGGGTTTGTCGAGCGCCAGGCAAAGCTGCTCCAGGGAGGCGCCATCGGCCAGGGCGGTGAGCAGCTCCGCATCCCCAGGCCCTGGCGGGGTGCCAGCCAACGCCGGGGTGGGCGACAGCGACTGGGGGCGGGAGCCGAGGGGGCCAACCCCCAGCTGGCGAATCAGATCGGCCGGCTCCAGCAGCACGGTGGCCCCGCGACCAAGCCAGCGATTGCTGCCCCGGGCCGAGAGCCGCGCCGCATCGCCGGGCACCACCCAGAGGGGCAGCTGTTGCTCCCAGGCCAGCCGGGCGGAGTGGAGAGCCCCGCTGCGCTCGGGACACTCCACCAGCACAACGGCCCCGGCCAGGGCCACCTGGAGCCGATTGCGGGCCGCGAAGTGGCCCGCGCACACCGCAGAGCCGTGGGGCTGCTCGCTGATCAACAAACCCTGCTCCCCCACCTGCCGCTGCAACGCCCCGTGATGGCTGGGGTACACCCGGGCCAGGGGCGTGCCCAGCACGGCCACCGGCCGCCCCCCCTGGCTGAGGCAGCCCCGGTGACTGGCGGCGTCGATGCCATCGGCCAGGCCACTCACCACCGGCCATCCGGCCTGGGCCAGGGCACGCCCAAGCGCTTCGGCCATGGCCAGGCCCGCCCGGGACGGGCGGCGGGTGCCGACCACCGCCACCGCCTGACGGCGGGCCAACAGGGGCCAGAGGCTGCCGCGCCCACGCCAATAGAGCCCCAACGGCGGCCGGGCCAACCGCTGCAAGGCCGCCGGGGAAGCGGGATCACCGGGGAGCAGCACCGACCGCCCGGCCGCCACCTGCGCCGCCCAGCACTCCAGCGGCTCCTCACCCCAGCGGGCCCGAAAGCGATCGAGCCGCTCCCGCCAATTGGCCGCCACCCCCACCAGGGGCGGGAAGGCCTCCAGGGGGGCCCGCCAGGCGGCGGCCAAACCCCCAAAGTGCCGCTCAATGGCGGCCAGGCTTGCCCAGCCCAGCCCTGGGCAAGCGGCCCAGAGCATCCACCACAGCCGCCGCTGCCGGTTCCAACCCGGCCGCGGGCGGCCGGGCACCGGAGCAGAGGCCGGCCCCACGCCTGCAGAGAGCAGCGCCAGCCGCCGGGGAGGGCATCGCCCCAACTCACCCGCCATAGCATCAGTACACCTGTACCAATCCTAGCCTGGTCCGCGGGCGAGGGCAGCGGCGGCGGCGGCCAGATCCGCGGGCCAGCGGCGCAGCAGGCGCAGGCCCGGCCCACCCGCTCCACCACCAGCACCGCCACCCGCACCACCACCGGCCAAGGCCCGCTCCACCAGCACGAGATCCACCTGGGCCACGGCCGCCCTGGCCCCACACGGGGCCACAAAACAACTGGTCCAGCCCAGCTTCACGCCCTGGCGGGGCCGCACGGCGCTGTGCACCTCAACCCGGTCTCCATGCATCAGCGCCTGGCGGAAGTCGAGGTTCAAATGCACCACCGGCAATTCCAGGCCCCGGGCCGAGAGATCGCAGTAGGCCAGGCCCACGGCAGCCAGCGCCTCCACCCGAGCCTCCTCGAGCCAGGCCAGGTAGGCCCCATGCCACATCACCCCGGCGTGGTCGGTGTGCTGGGGCAACACCCGCCGCCGCAGCCGCCAGGGGCCCCACTCCGTCACGGTCTGCATAGTGCGGCTGGAGGCACCCGGGGAACCGCCATAGGCTGCCCTAGAGCCAGCTGCCGTGCCGATGTTCCGCAACGTTCTGATCGCCGATTCCGGCAAGGGTCACGTGGAGGAGATGGTGCGCATGCTGCGCGACATCCCGGTGGTGCGGCAGGCCCGCATCAACCTGCTGCACGTGGTGCCGGATCAGAGCGGGGCAGACGTTCAAGAGCACTGGCAGAAGGCCACTGGGATCCTGGAGGCGGCGGTGAGCCGGCTGGGCCTCGATGCCAGCGAAGTAACCACGATCATCCGCCAGGGCGACACCAAGCAAACGGTGCTGCTGGTGGCCGATGAGCTCAACGCCGACCTGATCCTGATGGGATCCCGCGGCCTGAACCGGCTGCAATCCATCCTGGGCAACAGCGCCAGCCAATACGTGTTTCAGCTCTCCACCCGGCCGATGCTGCTGGTGCGTGACGACCTCTACGTGCGCCATATCAACCGGGTGATGGTCACCCTCGACGGCACCGGGGTGGGCGATGACGCCCTCAAGCTGGCCTGCGAGCTGGTGCGGGAGATCCCCGGGGGCAGCCTGACCGGGGTGCACGTCTGCCGTCAGGACATCGCCCCCTCCCGCAGCGGCAAATCGCCAACCGACGAGGTGCTCGACGCCGCACGGCAACGGGCCCGCAGCTTTGGGGTGGAACTCAAGGCGGTGCATCGCACGGGCAGCGACATTGGCCGCACCGTGTGTGCCGCAGCCGACGAGCTCAAGGCCGACCTGCTCGTGATCGCCTCCCAGGACCGACGCCCCGTGGTGGCCAGGGCCCTGGTGGACCTGGACCGGCTGCTGGGCAGCTCGGTGAGCGACTACATCCGGGTGCATGCCCCGGCGCCGGTGCTGCTGGTGCGGGAACCGGAAAGCCGGGCCCGCTGAGCGGGAGCACGACTGCAGCGGCTGGGTTCAGCCGCCCTGGCGACTGTTGGTCTGGATGTAGAGCACCAACAGGAACACAGTGGGAACCAGCACGAACATCAGGCTGGCGACGAAGCCGAGGTCGTTGGTTTCCATGGAGTTGCCGTCAATGGTTGCGAACGTATCACCGGTGAACCGGGCCTCCTAGGGATCGTCACTGGCCGTTGCGGAGAGATCCCCAGGCCCCTCCTCCACCTCAGGCTCCGGCCAGCTGGTGGGGCCGGTGGGCAGGGGCTGGGCCAGGGCCTGGTCGAGCAGGCGCTGCCTGTCGGCAAACCCCACCTGGGGGCGGGTGATCACCAGCAGGGATTGCTGCACCAGGGCCTGGCAGGCCAGGCGCCAGTTCTGGGGGCGGCGGCGCAGCTTCTGCTCCTCCACAGAGGTGCGCGCGCTGAGGGCCTGCCCGAAGGGGCCCTCGGGGATCTCCACAAAGCAGGTGATGCACTGGCCGCAGCCGCCGCAATTGCCGAGGGCCCCCTTGAGGCCATAGAGCTGGAGCCCTTCCCGCAGCGCAATCTCCCGCAGGTTTTCGCCGGGGAAGCACTCCACATCCCGACCCTCGCGCACAAACCGGATCACGGGCATGGGATGGCAGGGCAACTCACCCCATTTTGGGCTGCCGCCGTTGCGCTCCGTTACCTGCGCCGCACGAGGCGCTGGCTCACCCTTACGATCGCCAAACCTCCCCAGAACTACTCCCCATGGGATTGCCCTGGTATCGGGTGCATACGGTCGTGATCAACGACCCTGGTCGCCTTCTGGCCGTGCACCTCATGCATACCGCGCTGGTGGCCGGCTGGGCCGGCTCAATGGCGCTCTATGAGCTTGCGATTTTTGATCCCTCCGACCCGGTGCTCAACCCGATGTGGCGCCAGGGCATGTTTGTGATGCCCTTCATGGCACGCCTGGGCGTGACCGGAAGCTGGGGCGGCTGGAGCATCACCGGTGAAACCGGTGTTGACCCCGGCTTCTGGAGCTTCGAAGGCGTTGCCGCCGCCCACATCGTGTTCAGTGGCCTGCTGTTCCTCGCGGCCATCTGGCACTGGACCTTCTGGGATCTGGAAATTTGGCAGGATCCCCGCACCGGGGAGCCCGCCCTCGACCTGCCCAAAATCTTTGGCATCCACCTGCTGCTGGCCGGCTTGGCCTGCTTTGGCTTCGGTGCCTTCCACCTCACTGGCGTGTTCGGCCCGGGCATGTGGGTGAGTGATGCCTACGGCATCAGTGGCCATCTCGAACCGGTGCAGCCCTCCTGGGGGCCCGAGGGGTTCAACCCCTTCAATCCCGGCGGCATCGTGGCCCACCACATTGCGGCGGGCATTGTGGGCATCATCGCCGGCATTTTCCACATCACCACCCGTCCGCCCGAGCGCCTCTACAAGGCGCTGCGCATGGGCAACATTGAAACGGTGCTGGCCTCCGCCATTGCGGCCGTGTTCTTCGCCGCCTTCATCGTGGCTGGCACCATGTGGTACGGCGCAGCCGCCACCCCGGTGGAGTTGTTTGGCCCCACCCGCTACCAGTGGGACCAGGGCTACTTCAAGACCGAAATCAACCGCCGCGTGCAAACGGCGCTCGACAACGGCGCCACCAAGGAAGAGGCCTACGGCTCCATTCCCGAAAAGCTCGCCTTCTACGACTACGTGGGCAACAGCCCGGCCAAGGGTGGCCTCTTCCGCGTGGGCCCGATGGTGAACGGCGACGGCCTGCCCACCGGTTGGATCGGCCACATCTCCTTCACCGACCAGGAAGGCCGTGAGCTCGAGGTGCGGCGCCTGCCCAACTTCTTCGAGAACTTCCCGGTTGTGCTGGAAGACCAAAACGGCATCGTGCGTGCCGACATTCCCTTCCGGCGGGCTGAGGCCAAGTATTCCTTTGAGCAGACCGGCGTCACGGCCACCGTCTACGGCGGCGCCCTGAACGGCCAAACCTTCACCGATCCTGCGGACGTGAAGCGCTTTGCTCGCAAGGCCCAGCTTGGCGAGGCCTTTGAATTCGACCGCGAGACCTACCACTCCGACGGTACGTTCCGCAGTTCACCCCGTGGCTGGTTCACCTTCGGCCACGCCACCTTCGCCCTGCTCTTCTTCTTCGGCCACATCTGGCACGGTGCTCGCACCCTCTACCGCGACGTGTTTGCCGGCATCGATCCCGACCTGGGCGAACAAATTGAGTTCGGTCTCTTCCAGAAACTGGGCGACAAGTCGACCCGCCGCCTGCCGGAGGGCTACGCGCCCCCTGCCGGCTCCACCCTCAGCTGACCCGGAGCAGACCCCATGGAGAGCTTCGCCTACATCCTGATTCTCACCCTGGCCATTTCCACCCTGTTCTTCGCGATCGCCTTCCGCGATCCACCGAAGATCGGCAAGTGATTGCCTGGCCCTAGCCACAACCCTGACCCCTGGCCCCTGCCGGGGGTTTTTTATTGGTGCGATTCCAGCAAGAAAAAGCCTGCGGAGGTTCTCAAGCCCTTCTCAAGGGGAGATCGCATGATTAAACTCTGCAAAGATCACCCGGATGTGCGGGGATGCAATGCCCCTCCTGCCAACACACCGATAGTCGGGTGCTCGAATCACGCTCGGCCGATGGCGGCCGCAGTGTGCGGCGGCGCCGGGAGTGCTTGAACTGCGATTTCCGCTTCACCACCTACGAGCGGGTGGAAACGGTGCCGATCACGGTGGTGAAACGCAACGGCCATCGCGAAACCTTCAATCGCTCCAAGCTGCTGCACGGCCTGCTGCGCGCCTGCGAGAAAACCGGTCTGGAGCCGGCTCGCCTCGAGGGTGTGGTCGACGAGATCGAACTGCAGCTGCAACAGCGCAGTGGGCGCGAGGTGCGCAGCGGCGAAATCGGCGAGCTGGTGCTGGAGCAACTCAGCGACATGAGCGAAGTGGCCTACGTGCGGTTTGCCTCGGTGTATCGCCAGTTCCAGGGGGTGAGCGACTTCGTGGCCACCCTGGAGGGCCTGCATCGCCGGGTGGGGCACCAGGGCGATGCCTCGATCCTGGCCCTGCTGCCCTGAGCCTGGGCAGGTTGAGGCGAGCGCACCGCTTGATAGAATGATGGATTCGGATGGGCCCGCAGGCGGGTGGCTCTTCCGAACCCCATCGCCCTGCCTCCGGCAGCCCGCCAGCTTCTTCCATGACCGTGACCCCTTCCGATATCAGCTCCCCTGAGGCCGACCTGGATCTTGCCGCCGAAGCGGCCAGCGATCTCGATCTCGACCTCGCCATTCCGGAAGAGGTACCCACGGCCGACGACCCCAGCAGCCGGGCCGTGGCCCGCGACCTCGATGGCGTGGGCTTCACGCTCGACGAGTTCGCCTCGCTGCTGAGCAAGTACGACTACAACTTCAAGCCGGGCGACGTTGTCAACGGCACCGTGTTTGCCCTGGAATCGAAGGGCGCCATGATCGACATCGGCGCCAAAACAGCGGCGTTTATGCCCGTTCAGGAGGTGTCGATCAACCGGGTGGAAGGCCTCAGCGACGTTCTCGTGCCAGGCGAGATCCGCGAGTTCTTCATCATGAGTGAGGAGAACGAAGACGGCCAGCTCTCCCTCTCCATCCGCCGCATCGAATACCAGCGGGCCTGGGAGCGGGTGCGCCAGCTGCAGAAGGAAGACGCCACCATCTACAGCGAAGTGTTTGCCACCAACCGTGGTGGTGCCCTGGTGCGGGTGGAGGGCCTGCGCGGCTTCATCCCCGGCAGCCACATCAGCACCCGCAAGGCCAAGGAAGAGTTGGTGGCCGACTTCCTGCCCCTCAAGTTCCTGGAGGTGGATGAGGAGCGCAACCGCCTGGTGCTCAGCCATCGCCGTGCCCTGGTGGAGCGCAAGATGAACCGCCTCGAGGTGGGCGAAGTGGTGCTGGGCACCGTGCGCGGCATCAAGCCCTACGGCGCCTTCATCGACATCGGCGGCGTGAGCGGCCTGCTGCACATCTCCGAGATCAGCCACGAGCACATCGAGACCCCCCACACGGTGCTCAATGTGAACGACCAGATGAAGGTGATGATCATCGATCTCGATGCCGAGCGGGGCCGCATCTCCCTCTCCACCAAGGCCCTCGAGCCGGAGCCGGGCGACATGCTCACCGATCCCCAGAAGGTGTTCGACAAGGCCGAGGAGATGGCCGCCCGCTACAAGCAGATGCTGCTCGAGCAAGCTGAAGACCAGGAGCCCATGGGTGTGACCCTCGACTGAGGCAACTCCCGTGGCCCACTTGCTTCTCCGTGGTGAGCCCCTCCAGGCTCACGGGAGCACGGCCGCCGGGCCCGCCACGGTTGAAGCGGTGTTGTTCGACAAGGACGGCACCCTCTCCAGCAGTGAAGCCATGCTTCAAGCCCTGGCCGAGGCCAGGGTTGTTCATGGCTGCCGCCTGCTGGCGAAAGACCATCCCCAACTGGGCCAGGCCGCCGGCAGCGAACTGGTGACCCTGCTGCAGCGGGCCTACGGCCTCGATGCCCACGGTGTCCATCCCGCCGGCACCACGGCGGTCGCCAGTCGGGACCACAACCTGATTTCCACGGCCACGGCCCTGTGCCAGGTGGGCCTGGGTTGGCCCGAGGCGCTGGAACTGGCCCACGCCACATTCCTGGCCACCGATGATCTGCACGGCCAGGGCAGCACCCATCGCCCCATGGCCACCCCAGGGCTGCCCTCCCTGCTGCACCAGCTCCAGCAGGCGGGCGTGGCCTGCGCGGTGATCAGCAATGACGAAGTCGCCGGCATTGAGGCCTTTTTAGAGAGCCAGCAACTCCAGGCGCATTTTCAGGCCATCTGGAGTGCCGAGCATGTTCCCCGCAAGCCCGACCCGGCGGCCGTGCATGGCCTCTGCGCCCTGCTCGGGGTGGCACCGGAGCGCTGCGCCCTGGTGGGCGACGCCAACAGCGACCTGGTGATGGCGGAACGGGCCGGGGTGGCCGTGGTGCTGGGCTACAGCGCCGGTTGGCGGCGACGCCCCCCCCTCGCATCGCGGTTCGCCCAGGTGGGGAACTGGCAGGAGCTCAGCATCGCCAGCGGCGACAGCTGACCCCACAGGCCATAAGCTTGGGCACTGTTTTGGTCGGTGCCGATGAGCCGGTATGTCTTCACCTCGGAATCGGTAACCGAAGGGCATCCCGACAAGATCTGTGATCAGGTGAGCGATGCGGTGCTCGATGCCCTGCTCGCCCAGGATCCAGCCTCCCGGGTGGCCTGTGAAACCGTGGTGAACACGGGGCTCTGCCTGATTACAGGCGAGGTCACCACCACGGCCCGGGTTGACTTCAACACCCTGGTGCGCGGGGTGATCAAGCAGATCGGCTACAGCGGCGCCCGCGCCGGCGGCTTCGATTCCAACAGCTGTGCCGTGCTGGTGGCCCTCGATCAGCAGTCCCCCGATATCGCCCAGGGGGTGGATGAGGCCGACGACCACGCCGGCGACCCCCTCGACCTGGTGGGGGCGGGGGATCAGGGGATCATGTTCGGCTTCGCCTGCAACGAAACGCCCGAGCTGATGCCCCTGCCGATCAGCTTGGCCCACCGGCTGGCCCGGCAGCTCTCGGCCGTGCGCCACGACGGCACCCTGGGCTACCTGCTGCCCGACGGCAAAACCCAGGTGAGCGTCGTCTACGAAGACGACGTGCCCGTGGCCATTGACACGATCCTGATTTCCACCCAACACACCGCCGAAATCACCCTGCCGGATGGCGGCGTGATCTCCGACGAGAAGGCCCTGCGCGAGCGCATCGCCGCCGACCTCTGGACCCACGTGGTGGAGCCCGCCACCGCCGATCTGGCCCTCAAACCCAGCCAGGCCCACACCCGCTTTTTGGTGAATCCCACCGGCAAGTTCGTGGTGGGCGGCCCCCAGGGGGATGCCGGCCTCACCGGC
>JAGYNF010000090.1 GCA_018400215.1 Cyanobium sp. M55B138
ATTGACGCCCTCAATGTAAATGCCCCATCGAGCGCAGCCGCTCCACCAACAGCAGGTTGCGTTCCTGGCGGATCGCCTGTTGGCTCTGCTGCCAGAGGCTCAGGCCCAGGAGCGTGGTGCCGGCCGTGAGGGTCACCAGCAGGCTGAGCCCCGCCAGCAGGGCAGTGGGTTGCTGTTGCAGCTGCCGCCACCAGAGCTTTGGCGGCGCTTGGCGTCTGGGGCCTGCTGGCGTAGCGGTTGGGGCCGTCTCGCACACCTCCACATCGATCGGTGCCTCCGGGGAGAACACCCGATTGAGCACCTGTTCGGCGCGCAATTCCCAGTAGGCCCGGGAGGTGGGGATGGCACGCACTGGACTCACGAGCCCGCTGCCTCAAAATCGGCCCCCAAGGTACCGGCTCCGGCTGGGGCGGCCAGCTCGGCAGGGCCGGCGCGACGGCTGGTCAGCTCGAGCCAGAGCAGCAGGGCCGTGACATCGGCGGGACTCACCCCGGGCAGGCGGGAGGCCTGGCCGAGGTTGGTCGGCCTTAGCGCCATCAACTTTTCCCGGGCTTCGCGCGAGAGGGTGCCGATGGCGGCGTAGTCGATGTCGGCGGGGATGGGGCGGTGTTGCTGCTGCTTCACCTGGTCGATCTGCTGCTGCTGGCGGGCCAGGTAGCCGCTGTATTTGATCGTGATCTCGGCGGCTTCAGCCACGTGGCGGGGCAGCGCGGCATCGGCCAGGCCGTGGCGCACCAGATCGGCACTGTGGAAGCCGGGGCGGCGCAGCAGCTCGGCCAGGGTGATCGAGCCCTTGATCGGCGCTCCGGTCTGGACCTCCACCGCCGCCGCCGCCGGATCGCTGGCCTTGAGCCGCACGGTCTCCAGCCGCCGCTGCTCGGCCTCGATCGCCTCCTGCTTGGCGGTGTAGATCGCCCAGCGCCGCCCGTCGATCAGCCCCAGCTCGCGGCCGATGGGGGTGAGACGCCGGTCGGCGTTGTCGCCGCGCAGCACCAGCCGGTATTCGCTGCGGCTGGTGAGCACCCGGTAGGGCTCGCGCAGATCCTTGGTGATCAGGTCGTCGACCATGGTGCCGATGTAGCTGCCCTCGCGCGGGAAGTGCACCGGCTCCTGGCCGCGCACCAGCCGGGCGGCGTTGAGGCCGGCCACCAGCCCCTGGGCGGCGGCCTCTTCATAGCCGGTGGTGCCGTTGAGCTGGCCGGCGGAGAAGAGCCCCGCCACCCGCTTGGTTTCCAGGCTCGCCTTGAGCTGGGTGGCGGGCAGGTAGTCGTAGTCCACCGCGTAGGCGGGCCGCAGCATCACGCACTGCTCCAGACCCGGCAGGGTGCGCAGCAGCTCGAGCTGCAGCCGCTCCGGCAGGCCGGTGGAGAAGCCCTGCACGTAGATCTCCGGCGTGTCGCGACCCTCGGGCTCCAGGAAGATCTGATGGCTCTCCTTATCGGCAAAGCGCACGATCTTGTCTTCGATCGAGGGGCAGTAGCGGGGCCCCTTGCTGTCGATGAAGCCGCCGTAGATCGGTGTGAGGTGCAGGTTGTCGCGGATCAGCTGGTGGGTGGCGGCGGTGGTGCGGGTGATGTGGCAGCTCATCTGCTCGCCGCTCACCCAGCTGGTGGGATCAAAGGAGAAGAAGCGACCCTCGGCATCGCTGGGCTGCTCCTCCAGCTGGCCCAGGGCGATGCTGCGCCGGTCCACCCGGGCCGGGGTGCCGGTTTTGAGGCGACCCATCTGGAAGCCCAGCGCCTCCAGGGCCTCGGTGAGGCCCTCGGCGGCCTGCTCGCCGGCGCGGCCTGCGCTCATCGATTGGTTGCCCACCCAGATCTGGCCGCCCAGGAAGGTGCCTGCGGTGAGCACCACGGCGCCGGCGCCATAGCTGCTGCCGAAGTAGGTGCGGATGCCGCTGACGCGGGCGTCTTCCACCACCAGACCCGTCACCATCGCCTCGCGCAGGGCCAGATTGGGCGTGTGCTGCAGCAGCTGCAGCATCTGGCGGGCGTACTGGCGCTTGTCGGTCTGGGCGCGCAGGGCCCACACCGCCGGGCCGCGGCTGGCGTTGAGCACCCGCTTCTGCAGGGCCGTGGCGTCGGCCAGGCGGCCGATCACGCCGCCGAGGGCATCCACCTCGTGCACCAGCTGGCTCTTGGCCGGTCCGCCCACCGCCGGGTTGCAGGGCTGCCAGGCGATGCGATCCAGATTCAGGGTGAACAGGGCCGTGGAGCAGCCCAGCCGCGCCGCGGTGAGGGCCGCCTCACAGCCGGCATGGCCGCCGCCCACCACGATCACGTCGAAGTGTTCGGTGGGGGGCTGCCCTGCTGCGCCCTCTGCGGATGCGGAGCCCATCGTTGGAGAAAGCCCAGGCGTTATGGCGATGGTAGGCAGGCCTCAATCAGGTTGTGCCTGAGTTGCAGAATCTCGCTGTCTTTCAGCACCTCTGCCAGCAGGTCTTGCTCATCTTGATTGAGCAGTTGCTGGCGATTCAGCACCTGGGATCGGATCTCTGGGGAGTTCCCGTTGGCGGCATCGATGTCCTGAAACGAGCTGCCCCCGCCCTCCAGGGCCGCCTGCTCCAGCACCTCTTCATTGGGGCTGATCTTCAGCCAGCTGGCAATGGCTGAGCGGTAGCCAGGATCGAGCAGCCAGTGGTCAAAGAAGATCCCAATCGTGTCTTCCGATGGGTTCAGATTGGCGAGGCAGAGTTGGGCATGTTCTTTCCAGATTCTGATCGCCCGGTGCATCAGGCCATCCATCTGTTTTGGGTAGGCCGGGCGCGAGGTCAGAAACCCCTTGCGAATGCGGCTGGCAAACAGATTGGTCGGATCGCGCACAAGCACAACATGCCTCGAGTGCGGCGGCGCATTTCTGAACAGCATTTTGTCGACGGGCATGTCTTCAACGCTGATCAAGAGCGTTCTGCGCCCAAGATAAAAAGGTAGAAATCTGGGCTTGATTGCATCCACGCGGCCGGATTTGGCCAGCCTGCCCAGGGGCAGCACATTGTTGAAGAACCGAAACTGGCCGTCTGATTTGATCCAGTTCAGCACCGCATGGTTGCCGCTGCGCTTCAGCCCGTGAAAAAAGACCGGTGGGCTGCGACGGATCTTGGGCATGCTCTCAGCTACGACGAGATGGGGTTTGGCGGCGACAGATTTCTGTGGATCAGATCTTATTGTCAACTCCATTCGGCTCGACGTCATTCCGTGGCAGATTCCCCCCGCCTGCCGCGCATCGTCTGGGCCCTGTGGTTTCAAGGGGAGGAGAACGCCCCTGAGATTGTGCGTTGCTGCCTGGCTTCGTGGCGCCAACGCAATCCCGGCTGGCAGGTGGTGGTGCTGGATCGCAGCACGCTGGCCCGCTATGCCGATGTGGGATTGCCACAGGCCACGTTTGAGAGCCTGGGGGTGCAGATGCAGGCCAACTTGGTGCGCCTGGCACTCTTGCTACGCCATGGTGGCGTGTGGGCTGACGCCACCACCCTCTGCGTGCGCCCCCTCGATGAGGTGATCCACGAGCTGGTGGTGCCCAGCGGCTTCTTCGCCTTCACCAACGCCTCACGGGAGCGGATGCTCTCCAACTGGTTTCTGGCCGCTTTGCCGCAGCATCCGATCGTGGCCGCCCTGCACACGCGCCTGATCGGCTACTTCCGGGCCCACCCGCCCCGGCCCCCTTACCACCGCTGGCAGCGGCTGTTGCACAAGCTGGCGCGCGAGGCCTTCAAGGTTCATCCTGCTGCCACCCGGCTGTGGCTGAGTCGGCCGGTGATTGCCCTGACGGGGCACTATCCCTATTTCCTGTTCCATTACACCTTCGCCGATCTGCTGGCCCGGGACCGGCCCTTTCGGGCCCTCTGGAGCCGGACGCCGCGGCGGCTTAACGGCCTGGGCAAGACCCTGTCCCGCCTGGCCCTGCGCCCCGTTGATGATGTCGGGGCCGCCGCGGCTGTGGCCCAGGCCGCCAGCGGGGCACTGTTCAAGCTGTCCTGGAAGAACCCTGCGGTGGCGGCGATTCCGGCGGGCACGCTCCTGGCGAAATCCCTCGCCCCCTACCGGGACGGCTCGGCGGCGGCGGAGCCATGATCCGCTGGCGGGATCGCCAAGGCCAGCTCGCTGCTGGGCAGGGTGAGCACATACAGCCTGTAGGGCTCGTCCGGAGCCCAGCGGGCCGGCGCCGAAACCGCTGTGAAACTCTCCGCCGCCGGGGCCCGCAGTCCCGCCTCCGCCAGGCCAGCAAGCAGGCCGTCGAGCCCCCGCCCGTCCCGGTCGTCGTCGGCGGCTAGCAGTAGCACCGGGCCCTCGCCGTTGCCCAGCAGTGCCTGGAATCGGGGCAGGGCCGGGGCCGGAATCACGGGCACCTCGGCAAACACCCGCCGGGCATTTCCGCCCAGAAAGCTGTCGGAGGAGATCAGCAGCACCGGTGGGCCCTGCTGCTGCTGGATCCCCTCCAACAGCTCCATCAGTGGCGCGTTGAAGTTGGAGGTGCGCCCCAGCGCACCAGCCAGCGGGATCCTGCCTGGTAGAGCCAGGCTCACCGTCACCGCCGCCCCAGCGCCGACCTGCAGGTAGCGGCGCAGGCGCCGGGGCGGTGGGCTCGGCCCGCCCATCACCGCCAGCACCACCGGTGCATAGAACAGCAGGTTCTGATACCAGCGGTCCTTGATGCGGGTGGCACCGCTGACCAGGATCACCAGGCTGAGCACCACTGCCATGGCCAGGGGCAGCCTGTAGAGCAACTGCTGACGGGGGTTCGCCGCGGGCCGTGGCTGGCCGGCGATCAGCACCAGGCCCACGATCCACAGCGGGGTGAGGAAGGCCAGGGCGCTGAGGGCCGCGCTGCCCAGGCCCTGCAGCTGGGCGAGGGGAAATGCCGCGCTGGACTGCAGTTTGTTGGATCCGCTGAGGGCCAGCTCCGGGTGTCCCAGTACCCAGAGCAGGTGGGGGGCCAACAGGGCCGCGAAGACCACCAGGGCAACCAGGAGTTTGGGGTGCAGCAGCCGGCGCCGGAAGGCGGGCAGGCTCAGCCCAGCCAGCAGCGTGCCCAGCAGGAACACCGCAAAGGTGTATTTGCTCAGGATGCCACCGGCGCTGATGGCTCCCACCAGGGCGTAGGGGCCCAGGCTGGGCCTGGCCTCCAGCCGCAGCAGTTGCAGCAGGGTGAGGGCGGCCAGCAGCGTGGCCAGCACCGAGTGGGTGAGGTCGCGCTGGGATTCCCAGGCGAACTGGGGAATCAGGGTCAGGCCAACCACGCCGATCCACTGCTGGGCCCGGCTGAACTGCAGCTGCCGGCCGATCAGGAGCAGGGCCGCCGCCAGGCCGCTGAGGATCGCCGCCTTGAGCAGCAGCAGGGGCCAGAGGGCCGGCCCGCTCAGCTGGAGCATCAATTTCGCCAGCCAGGTGTACAGGGGTGGCTGGGAGCCGTAGCCCCATTGCCACAGCTGGCTGCGCACCAGTTCGGCCGCCTGGTCGGTTTCGGCGGTGCGGGAGAACAGCAGGGGAGCCAGGGCGTTGAGCAGGAACCAGCCGCTGGCCAGCAGCCAGAGCCGGCCCGCTGAGGGCAAAATCTGGGTGGTGGTGGTGGCGCGATCCATCACACCGCCAGGTTGCGGAAGCGGGTGAACTGGGGCTCGAACAGCAGCTTCACCGTGCCGACTGGGCCGTTGCGGTGCTTGGTCACGATCACCTCGGTGATGCCGCGCTCAGGCGTTTCCGGGTTGTAGTACTCATCGCGGTAGATCATCAGCACCAGGTCGGCGTCCTGCTCGATCGAGCCCGATTCGCGCAGGTCGCTCAGCATCGGCCGCTTGTTGGTGCGCGACTCCACGCCCCGGCTGAGCTGGGAGAGGGCGATCACCGGCACGTTCAGCTCGCGGGCCATCTGCTTGAGGCCCCGGGTGATGCGGCTGAGCTCCTGCACCCGGTTGTCGCTGCCGTTGCCCTCCATCAGCTGCAGGTAGTCGATCACCACCAGCCCCAGCTCCTTGCCGCTCTCGGCCATCAGCCGCCGGCAGAGCGAGCGCATCTCCAGCACGCCGGCATTGGGCTTGTCGTCGATGAACAGGGGCAGCTGGCCCAGGCTGTTGATCCCCTGGCCCAGCAGCGGCCATTCCTCCTGCTGCAGGCGCCCCGTGCGCAGCCGGCCACTCTCGATGCCCACCTCCATCGCCAGCAGCCGGTAGGTGAGCTGCTCCTTGCTCATCTCCAGGCTGAACAGGCACACCGGCAGGTTGTGCAGTTGGGCCACGTTTTTGGCCACGTTGAGGGTGATGGCCGTTTTGCCCATGGCCGGCCGGCCGGCAATGATGATCAGGTCGCTGCGCTGCAGCCCCTGGGTCATCGCATCCAGGTCGTAGAAGTTCACCGGGATGCCCGCCACCGCCGTGCCGAGGGAGCGGCTCTCGATCTCGTTGAAGGTGCTGGTGAGAATCTCCGCGGTGGGGGTGAGACCCGTGCTCGGTTTCTCCTGGCTGATCGCAAAGATCTTCTGCTCGGCCTCATCGAGCACCTGCTCCATCGGCTTGCCCTGGTCGAAGCCCAGGGCAATCACCTCGTTGCCGGAGCGGATCAGCTGGCGGCGCAGGTACTTGTCCATGACCAGC
>JAGYNF010000091.1 GCA_018400215.1 Cyanobium sp. M55B138
TGGGCGCCTTCTCGATCATCGCCAGCGATTCCCAGGCCATGGGCCGGGTGGGCGAGGTGATCACCCGCACCTTCCAGACCGCCCACAAAATGAAAGTGCAGCGCGGCCCGCTGCCGGAAGACTCCAGCCGCAACGACAACACGCGCCTGAAGCGCTACATCGCCAAAACCACGATCAACCCGGCGATCGCCCACGGGCTGGATTCGCAGATCGGCTCGGTGGAGGTGGGCAAGCTGGCCGATCTGGTGCTGTGGAAGCCGGGCTTCTTCGGGGTGAAACCGGAGCTGGTGATCAAGGGGGGTTCGATTGTGTGGGCCCAGATGGGCGATGCCAACGCCTCGATTCCCACCCCCGGCCCGGTGCACGGCCGACCGATGTTCGCTGCCTTTGGCGGGGCCCTCGCCCCCAGCTGCCTCACCTTTGTGAGCCAGGCGGCCCTCGATGCCGACATTCCCCGCCAGCTCGGCCTGAAGCGCCCCTGCGTGCCAGTGGTGAACACCCGCGGCGGCATCGGCAAGGGCTCCATGCGGAACAACGACGCCCTGCCCCAGGTGGAGGTCGACCCCCAGACCTACGAGGTGTTCGCCGACGGCGCGCTGCTCACCTGCGAGCCGGCCGAGGTGCTGCCGATGGCCCAGCGCTACTTTTTGCTCTGAGGAGGTCCCGCAGCCGTTGCCGTTGATGCCGCTCCGGCAGCGGGAAAGGTGGTTCCGTAGCAACCCATACGTGCGCGCCTGCGGGGGTTCCGGATGATTCGCGGGCCGTCCCAGGCCTGCGCATGTTCACGGACTACACCCCGAATCGCGGCTACGACGAATATTTCAGTGCTCCCGATCAGCCGCGCAGCGCCCTGCGGCCCCTGCTGTCCTCCCTGGGCCAGCTGGGCCTGGATGAACTGAACCGCAACCACGCGGCGGCCGGCGTGCTGCTGAAGCGGCTGGGGGCCACCTTTCGGCTCAACGGATCCGACCAGCGGGGCGCCGAGCGCATCCTGCCCTTTGATCCCCTGCCCAGGCTGATCGGCACCAGCGACTGGCAGCGGCTGGAGCGGGGCCTGATCCAACGGCTGGAGGCGATCGACCAATTCCTCGCCGATGTCTACGGCGACCAGTTGATCCTGCGCGACGGCGTCATTCCCCGGGCCGACGTGGAAAGTTCCCAGGGCTGGCGACCCCAGATGCAGGGGTTCAAGCCACCCCGGGGGCGTTGGTGCCACATCTCCGGCCTCGACCTGGTGCGGGATGGCGCAGGCACCTGGCGGGTGCTGGAGGACAACCTGCGCTGCCCCTCCGGTGTGGCCTACTTCCTCGAAAACCGGCGCGTGATGAAGCGCATGTTCCCGAGCCTGTTCGCCGGCCGCACCGTGCAGCCCATCGACGACTACCCCTCCCACCTGCTACAGACCCTGCGGGAACTGGCCCCCTGGACCGAAACCCCCAAGGTGGTGCTGCTGACGCCCGGGGTGTACAACAGCGCCTACTTCGAGCACAGCTACCTGGCCCAGCAGATGGGCATCCAGCTGGTGGAGGGGCGCGACCTGGTGTGTCAGGACGAGCGGGTGTGGATGCGCAGCACCGCCGGCCTGGAGCCCGTGGATGTGATCTATCGCCGCATTGATGACGACTTCCTCGACCCCGAAGTCTTCCGCGGCGACTCGATGCTGGGCGTGGCGGGACTGATGCGGGCCTACCGGGCGGGGCGGGTGGGCATCGCCAATGCGCCGGGCACCGGCGTGGCTGACGACAAGCTCATCTATATCTATGTGCCGGAGATGATCCGCTACTACCTCAATGAAGAACCCATCATTGAAAACGTGCCCACCTACCTCTGCTCACGGCCTGATGAACAGAGCTACGTGCTGGCCCATCTCAGTGAACTGGTGGTGAAGTCGGTGGCAGAAGCTGGTGGGTACGGCATGCTGATCGGCCCCCATGCCAGCGCGGCAGAGATCGCTGAATTCGCCGAAAAGATCCAGGCCGATCCCCGCAATTTCATCGCCCAACCCACCCTGGAACTCTCCACTGTGCCCTCCCTGAGCGAGGGCGAGCTCTTCCCCTGCCATGTGGATCTGCGGCCCTACGTGCTGCGGGGCAAGGGGGCCTGGGTGAGCCCTGGCGGCCTGACCCGCGTGGCCCTACGGCGCGGCTCCCTGGTGGTGAACTCCTCCCAGGGAGGCGGCTGCAAGGACACCTGGATCGTGAGCGAGGGTGCCCCCAGCGACAACCAGGAGATGGTGCCATGCTAAGCCGGGTTGCCGATTCGCTCTACTGGATCAATCGCTATATCGAACGGGCTGAAAATATTTCCCGCTTTGTCGAGGTGAGCGAGGCCATGGCCCTGGATTGCCCGCCCGGCAGCGCCGAGCCTTGGCTGCCATTGATCGATGCCAATGGCGATCGGGAATTGTTCGATTCTCTCTATCCCCAGGGCTCCCCTAGCGACGTGGTGGAGTTTCTGGTGCGTGCCGATGCCAATCCCAGTAGCATCCTCAATTGCTTCAGTTTAGCCCGGGAAAATGCTCGCCAGATCCGCGAGGTGATCACCACCGAGATGTGGGAGCACCTCAATGACATCTACTGGACCATGCACGAAGACCAGGCCTTCTGGAAGCAACCCCCCCAGGAATTGCTGCGCGACATACGACGGGCCTGCCAACTGTTCTACGGCATCACCGATGCCACCTTGAGCCGTGATTTGTCCTGGCACTTCAGCCGTCTGGGGCGACTGCTGGAGCGGGCCGACAAGACCACCCGCATCCTGGATGTGAAGTATTTTCTGCTGCTGCCCTCCCCCGATGAGGTGGGCGGCGTGCTGGACGAACTGCAGTGGATCTCGTTGTTGCGCAGTGCCGGCGCCTACCAGATGTTCCGCCAGTCGAGCCAACAGGCGATCGAACCCCAGGCCGTGGCCTCGTTCCTGCTGCTGGATCCCATCTTCCCCCGCTCGGTGCGCTACTGCCTGGGCCGCATCCAGGAGACCCTGCGCATCGTGAGTGGCAATGCCGTGCCGGCCACTCCAGACGAGCTGGAGTGCCTCAGCGGACTCACCCTGGCCCGCTGGAGCTACACCCGCATCGAAGAGCTGATCGCCGGGGGCCTGCACGAGGCGATCGATGCCCTACAGAGCGATCTCAACGCGCTGCATGGCCTGATTGAGCAGCGCTACCTCACGGCTGCCACCATCCATCCCACCAGCCCCGACCCGGCATGCGTGCCCGCGTAGTTCACACCTTCAGCTACCGCTACAGCGCCCCGGTGCTGCTGGGCCCCCACCGCTTTGGGCTGAAGCCGCGGGGTCATGGCTTCCAGCGGCTGGTGCAGTTTCACCTGCACATCAGCCCCAACCCGAGCCGCCTCTACCCCCTGGTGGCCGCCAGCGGCGATGAAATCCTGCGGGCGCGCTTCAGCGGCAGCACCGACCATTTCCTGGTGCGGGCAATCAGCGAGGTGGAGACCGAGACGGCCCCCCTGCTGCAGGCCTGCCTGGAGGACAACGAACCGCAGCTGCCCTATCCAGTGGGCCACCTCAACGGCGACCTGGCGGGCGCCCTGGATGGCTGGCTGCCCAATGGCCAACACGATCCAGCGGCGGTGGACCTGGCCCAGGAGGCGCTGATGGGCAGCGACCAGCGGGCGCTGATGTTTCTGCAGCAACTGGTGGACATCATTCAGGACCGGGTCAAGTACACCCAGCGCCACGTGGGGCCGGCCTGGCCGGCGGGGCGCACCCTCAAGGAGCGGGTGGGCTCCTGCCGCGATCTGGCCATGCTGATGGTGGAGTCGTGCCGTTGTGTGGGCCTACCGGCCCGCTTTGTGAGCGGCTACCACCTGGTCGACCCCAAACCGGAGCGCTACGACCTGCATGCCTGGGCGGAGGTGTACCTGCCCGGCGCCGGCTGGCGTGGGTTCGACCCCAGCGGCATGGGGGTGATCGATGACCGCTACATCCCCCTGGCCACCTCCTCCAAGCCCGATCTCACCGCGGCGATCACCGGCAGCTTTTCGGGCCCGCCCGGCGTCGCCAGTGCCTTCGACTGGCAGATCGACGCCGACCTGCTCGAACCCGACACCCCTGACTACCCAATCCCACCAATGTGCCAACCCTCCCCAGAGGTGGAGGTGGAGACCGCCCGCAGCACGCTGGACACGGGTCTGTCCTCCTCCTGGTTCACCACCTGACCACGGCCCCCATTCTTGGCCAGGTAGAGGGCCGCATCGGCGGCACGCATCAGGGCCGCATAGTCGTAGCCGGCCTCACTGGCCGTGGAGGCCAGCCCGATCGACAGACTCACCTGCACCACCTTGCCCCCACAGGTAGGAATCGGCGTGGCATGGATCAACTGCCTAGTGCGATCAAGCATCTGGGTTGCTTCCCAACTCGTCAACTGCACCAGGATGGCGAACTCATCACCTCCCAAGCGACCCACCAGATCGGAGCTGCGCAAGCCTTCCCGCAACAACTGGGAGACATCACGAATCACCTGATCACCGGAATCGTGGCCATGGTTATCGTTGATTTGCTTGAAATAATCCACGTCAATCAAGGCCATCGCCATGGGCAACTTCGCCTGTTGGGCGCGGGCCAGAAACGCAACGGCAGCCTCACTAAATGCACGGCGATTGTAGATACCTGAGAGGGAATCAATCTGCGCCAACCGGAGCAACTCAGGGATCAATTCGCGCCGGAGCTGCAGCATCAAGCCCACACAACCGACCAAAAGTGGCAACAGACCAGCCAGAAACACCTGAAACACCAGCAGCAGCGCCTCCCGGCTCACCGTTTGGGTATCGAGGATGGTGATCAACGTGGCCCGATCGCCAAAGCGACCCACACCCTCAAGCGCCAGCGGATACTGACGCATGGCCATCAAGGCGACACCGCCCACTGAAGGCAGCGGCCCGTGAAACACCATCTCCTCCCGCGTCAGGCAGGTGAGCAGGGTGGAGGTGGTGGGGCAATCGCGAAACAACTCCCGCAGCAACGGCTGGTTGGGCAGCTGCAGCACGTGGGGCAGGGTCAACCCCACCAGGGCATTGTTGGAGGCCGCCAACACCAGACCCCGTTGATCCACCACCAGGGCACTCTCCACGTCACGGCTGGAGGCGGCCTGCTGCAGCAGCCGTTGCAGGTCATGGAGGGGTTGATAGCTGGTGATGCCCACACTGAGCTGGCGCTGCAACCCCTCGCCCTGGCGCTGCAGCCCGCGGGCGCTCTGGGAGAGCACCACAAGCCCCACCACCACCGCCATCAGGGCGGAGGATGCCGTGGCCGCCAGGGTCGCCTCCAGCCAGAGGCGGCGATTGATCCGGCCGCTGAGCAGCTCTTGCTGCACGGCGCGGCGCCCGGTGAAACGGAACCGTTTCATGGGGCTACCAGAAAGGCAGTGCTGGGCTGAGGCAGCGGCGAATCCGCCCGAATGCGCCGTTCCTGCCGCATCAGGGCCGCCATGCGTTCAATCGTCTCCGCCACCGGACCATCGGCTGCCAGCAGCTGCAGTTGCTCGGCCGGCGTGGGGTACTGCAGGCCCAGCTCCGAGGTGCTGAAGTCGGCCGGGGAGATCTGCTGGCGCTGGGCCATCACCGCCACTGCTTCGGTGCGATTGCGGCGGGCGTAATCGCGCACGGTCCACCAGGTGCGCACCAGGTTGCGCAGATCCCTGGCCCTGGTCTGGGCAAAAACCGGATCAACCGCCAACACATCCACCACCTCACCTGGGATGTCACGGCTGCTGAACAACTCGTGGAAGCGGTCGTCCTGCTCCAGCGGAATGTCGTGGGGGGAGTAGGTGACGATGGCGTCCAGATCCCCGGCCTTCAGCCGCTGCACCAGGGCCACCGGACCATCAAAGCGCAACTGGAACTGCTCGATCGCCACCGGAGCCCCCGCCAAGCTGCGCAACAGCAGGTACTCGGCCAACACGGTGCGCTCCAGGCCCACCCGCCGGCCCACCAGATCCCTGGAACTGGCAAGGTCTGTTGTGGCCATGACCCGATCCCCACCCAGCGATTGGTCCAGCACCAAAATCAGCTGCGGACAACGGGATGGAACGTCCTGGCAGACCGCGATCGCCTCGGGCAGGGTGGTGGCCATCACGTTCACATCACCCCGCACAAAGGCCAGGCGTTGGTCCTCCAGGGAGGTGTATTGGTTCACCCTGAGATCCAGGCCCTCCGCAAGGGCCAGTTGCTTCTGTTCAGCCAGATAGAAATATTCGTAACCAGGCCAGGTCGTGATCGCAACGGTCAACTTTCGCGGCTGCCGGTGCACCAGAAGCCAAACCAGCCCCACGCCCCCGACCGCCGCCAGAAGCAGGACCAGAATCCGCCAGCGGCGCAGCGGGGACGCCACAGAGAGCAGAGCGGACGGCATGGCGAACTCAGCGGAGTGCTGCCTGAATCACCAGGTTGCTCACCTGGGGAATGACCGAGTCAGTTTGGACCAAGTTGAGCTGCTGTTGCAGCGCCCGCACGGACTGAAGATTGCGCGCAAGCTGGCCATCGGGAGCCAGTAGGGCCTCCTGCTCCAGGGCACG
>JAGYNF010000092.1 GCA_018400215.1 Cyanobium sp. M55B138
GCCAGGAACTGCGCAAACGCTTCCGCAGCATCGCCCAGGCGCGCACCTACCTGGATTCGGCCAAACGCAAAACGCTGCTGGGCGAACTGGAGGGCCACCTGGCCACGATCGGCGGCAACCTGACGGCCGACAACCCAACGCTGGCCCACGAGCTGCACTGGCAGCTGCTGGAGCTGGCGGAGGGGATCTTCGATCGCTGCCACGACGGCAGCGGCAGCCTGGCCAGCTTCTTCGCCAAGGTGCTGCACCAGCTGGGGGCCACGGTGGCTGCGGCCCAACCCAGCACTGGGCAGTTGGCGGACCGCATCGCCGATGGTCTGGCCGAGAACAACAGCTACAACCAGCTTGATGGCCTGGTGGTGGCGCTGAAGGAGCCATTGGGGGCCGATGGCTTGACGGCCTTGCGCGAGGCGCTGGCGGCACGGGGCCTGCCGGAGCGTTCGGCGGTGATGCTCGCCCTGGCCGATGCGTTGGGCGATGTGGACAGCTTCATGGCCTGCTTCCAGGCCCACGAGCTGCAGTGGCCGCCGACGGCGGCGGCGGTGGCCGAACGGCTGCTGGGGGCGGGCCGCGCCGCCGAGGCCCTGGCGGTGCTGCAGGCGGTGGACCTCACCGGGCGGGAGTGGATGGCGGGGCTGCTCAGCGATGGCCACATCCAGGCGCTGGAGGCCCTGGGCCAGATGGAGCAGGCCCAGCAGCTGCGCTGGCAGTGCTTCACGGCCGAGCTCAACCCCCGCCACCTGCGCGCCTACCTGGCGCGGCTGCCCGCCTTTGAAGACGCAGAAGCGGAGGAGCGGGCCCTGGATCTGGTGCTGGCCGACGCCGACGGCCCCGGCGCCCTGCGCTTTTTGCTGGCCTGGCCGGAGCTGCGCCGGGCGGCGGCGCTGGTGCTGGCCGAACCAAACCGCTGGGATGGCGAGGAGTTTGGCCTCTATGGCCCGGCTGCCGAACAGCTGGAGGTCAGCCAGCCGCTGGCGGCCACGGTGCTGCTGCGCGCCATGGTGGTGTTTGCCCTGGAGGCGGCGCGCACCAAGCGCTACCGCTATGCCGCCGAACACCTGATGCGCTGCGATGCGCTGGCGGCCACGATCAGCGACTGGCAGCAGCTTCCAGACCACGGGCAATTCTGCAGCTGGCTGCGCCAGCGCTATGGGCGCCGCAGCAGCTTCTGGCATCAGCTGGCGCGCTGACGCACCGGCGGCAGCAGCTGGAAGTCGGCGCCATTCAGCCAATCTTCAGAGTGTGCTCAGCTTCCCGCTGTTGGCACAGCGGCGAAATGGGGCAATGCTGAAGCCGTGTTTTAGAAAACGGGCTTCCCTTCCATGACCTCCCGTCTCCAGGCCAGGCTTCTGGCCCAGCGCTCCCTCTTCCAGCGGCTGCAAAGCGCAAAGAAGCGCAGCAAGCAGCTGGCCGGCCTCACGCTGATTGAGCTGCTGATTGTGGTGGCAATTATTGGTATTTTGAGCGCTATTTCCATCCCAGCATTTGTCAATCAAAGAGAAAGGGCCGAAAAGGCTTCCGCCGAAGCAACAGCTGCAGCATTAGCCCGACAATGTGCAGCAGCTATAATTGTTGAAGAGCAAGACGACTACGACGAAGCAGGTGTCGACGTCACAGCCATATCCACGGCATGCAACGTCGCTGCAGGCACAGGGACATTTGCCGTAGCTGGCGGCAAAACCTACAGCGTTAATGAAAAAGGCCAAGTCACTGTCACCCCCGGCGAATAGACAGAAAACGGCCCATGAAAGGCCAGCACCTCCAAACCCCTGCGCCACCCCCAAGGGTGGCTTTTTTATGGCCAATCAGCGATCAAGCTTCCTGTCCCAGACAACGATCACAAGCCAGCTGCAGGGCCGGTAGCACCAGAGCTTGCTCAATGCGCTGCCCCTCCGCCAGCTGCCGCGCCAGGCGCACCTGCAGCGGCCCCGCCGCCGAACCCTCCAGCACAAAGCCACCGTCGGCCGGCAGGGCATCGAGCAGCACCCGGTTCTGGGCCTCCCCCTGGCCCAACTCCCCCGCCAGCCCGTAGGCCGGGCCGCAGCGCATCAGCACCCGGCCACGCCAGATCGAGGATGGCGCCGCCCCCACCGAATAGGTGATCACACCACTGGCGGTGCCGAGCTGCAGCACCACCCTGCGACCCGCCAGGGAACAGCCCCCCGCCAGGGGCACCTGCCCTTCCGTGGCCAGCCAACTGGCCTGCAGCGCCTCCTGCCGCACCAGCTCCAGGGCCCGCTGGCCCAGCTGCCGCTCCCGCAGCCCCCGCCCGAGCCGCTGCGAGAGGCGGGTTTCCAGCAGCAATGCCTGCATCAGCGCCGTGCTGAGCACACCGCCCAGCAGCAGGGCGATCAGCAGCTCCGGCAGGGAGAAGCCGGCTGAACGTGAACGGGTCATGGGGATACCAGCAAGGCGCAACAACAACAGGTCAGGGCGATCCAGGGGGCCGCTCAACCAGAGGGCAAAAGCAATCAGAGGATGGGGTCGGCCTGGCAGTGCCCACTGCTGGGGCCTGCGGCCGGATCGGCACCGTATTGGCCCAGGCGCAGCACCCCCAGGGGCAGCGACCACACCAGGCAGCGGCGCAGGGGGGTGGCGGGGCTGGTCACCACCACGGTGCCGCCATCGATCAGCAGGCCGTTGGCGCTGAAACGCAACGCCCCCGGCAGGTTGTGGTGCACCTCCACCCCGCCATGGGCCGCTGCAGTCTGCTCGAGCAGGCCATCACCGCCCCCAAGATGCAGCACCACGGAACGCCCCTGCCGTAGGGCCCGATCCCGCTGCCGGTCGATTTCCAGCATCAGACTACGGCTGGCCGCCTCCACCCGCATCCGCGCCAGGGCCCCCTGGCCGCTGGGCAGGGCGATCGACGCCAGGATCCCCAGCAAAGCGGCCACCAGCAGCAGCTCCGGCAGGCTGAAGCCGGCACTGGGGGCGGGGCCAGTGCCGGCGAGCGCTCGGGGGAATGAGTGGGCTTGGTGGGCAACCGTCATGGCCGCTGGGCAGCAACGACCTCAGGGTTGCCACCCTCTGACTACTCCAGGCCTTCAGCCGAACACCAGGCCGGGGTCGATCCGGCCCAGCCCGGGCAGGTCACCGCTGAAGCCGCTCACCTCGATCAGCAGGTCGTTGCGGGGGTTGAGGCCCGCCTTGCCGTTGTTGATCAGCAGGTAGGTGCCGGCGATCTCCGCATTGGTGGAGACCACCAGTGCGGCCTCGCGGCGCCCCAGGACCTGGTTGCCCGAGCGGCGGCCGTTGGCATCGGCAAACACCGCCGCCGCCAGATCCTCCAGGCTGCTGGCCGAGCTGTTGTCGGTGGCGCGGCTGAAGCGACGCGGCAGGCCTTTGCGCACGGCGATCCTGTTCTCACCGAAGCTGAAATCGGTGATCCGGTCAGGGCTGGCGACCTGGGAATCGCCGTAGCGGAAGCCGAATACATCGGCCCCGCCGCCGCCAGTGAGCAGGTCCTGGCCGCCGCTGCCCACGATGAATTCAGTGCGCTTGGAGCCCTGGATGCGGTCGTCGCCCCCTGTGCCGATCAACGTGTTAGGCGGGGCGATCGTGGCCCGGGCCTGGCTGCGGCCGAGCACGGCACCCCTGGCCTTGTCGAGTCTGAGCGCAAAACCCTTCTCTCGATCGGTGGGCCGCACGCGGACGCTCACGGTGCGGCTGGTTTCACCGGCGGCGAACGTCACCGTGCCGCGTGGCAGCTGCTGGCCGCGGAAGTCCTGCGCCGCCGCCGGGTTGTCGCCCCGCCCCCTCACGGCCCAGGCCACACTGCTCTCGCCCGTGCTGTCGCCGCTGCGGGTCAGCGTGAAGCGGAAGGTGTTGCGGCCCTGCTTGCCGCCAGCGCGCAGCTCGATGCCCGCCGCGATCGACACCACAGCACTCGCCTGCTGCGTCACCTCAGCGCGATTCACAGATGACGTCGTCACCATCGACGACGAGCCCCCGCTGGTGCTGGTGGAGGTGGTGCTGGTGCTTGATGAGTTGGTGGATTCAGGCGCCAATTCCGCAGCCACATCCGGGGCCTCCGGATTGGGATCGGCACCAGCATTCGACTCCGAACTCGTATCCGACGCTGCTGTTTCAGCCTCCGGCCCAGCCACCCCATCCGGCTCGGCCGGTGCTGGCTCCTGTTCCTCCACAGCCTCCGGTTCCTCCACTACGTCCGGTTCGGGCTCAGGATCCTCCACAGCCTCCGGTTCCTCCACTACGTCCGGTTCCAGCGGGGGGAGTGATGAATTGATCTCACCGTCCAGATTGGGAATCGAATCAATCGTGGGAAGCGAACCGATTTCTGCGAGTGCGTTTTCCTGCAGGGCCTCCGGATTGGGATCGGCACTCCCATCCGAACTGGCATCCGGCTCCATAACAAAGTCCGGCTGGGATTCAAAACCCTGATCCGTTTCCAGTTCTTCCGGCAGCAGGAAGGTTTCAACCAGGTCGCCCTGATTGACGAGCGACCCGATTGAGCCGAGATTGAGCACCCAGAAGTTGAACATCGTCGACATGAGCCCAGAGACCAAAGCCAGGCTGTTGACGGTTCAGATCGATGGCGGGAGCACATGCGCTGTAGATGGGTTGCACAGCCCATAGGCGGCCGGGTCGTACCAACGCTGGCGCTGGCTGCCATCGGTGTGCTGCAGCTGCAGGCGCACGCCCACACCCTGGCGCTCGAGCACGGGCAGATGGCTCACTAGCCAGTCGGCGGCCACGGCGCAGTCGGCCGCCAGCGGCTCTCCGGCCAGCCGCTGCAACTGGCCCTGCACCGCCAGCAGTTGGGCCTCCAGTTCGCCCTGCTGCCGGCCCTGCTGATCAGCCCGCTGGCTCCAGCTGCTGCCGGCAACCCAGAGCTGAAATGAGGCCGTGGAGCTGATCGCAAACACGCTGGCGGCCACCAGCACCTCCACCAGATTCATGACGCCACCCCCCGCAGGCCCAGTTCCTGCACCCCCAGCAGCTGCGGCGGCGCCTGCGGATCAGCCTGCTGCCAGCGCAGCCGGAAGGCGGCGGCCGGACCTCCGGCACTGGACTGCAGCAACAGCTCCCCCTCCCCCTGCAGCGGCCGGTAATGCAGCAGCCGCCAGCCCTGGCCCGCCTGCAGGGCGGCCAGTTGCCCCGGCGAAGCGCAGGCAGCCCCAGCCCAGGCCCAGGCCTGATCGGCCAGGGGCAACAGGCAGCGGTGCTGGCGTTGCAGCTGGCCCGCCAGCGTCTGGGCGGCAGCCATGAGCTGGTCCTCCAGCAGGCGACGGCGCTGCTGCACCGCCTGGAGGCCACGCCCCTGCAGCGCCAACGCCTGCATGGACAAGCTGCTGAGCAACAACAGCAACGACACACTGAACGACAAGGGCAACATCGATCCACAGCGGCACCCCCCCAGCGTTGCCACCGCCCTCGCGGAGAGACAGTCGTCGCTGCTGCCCTGAAGCAGCTGGAGCTCAGCACCAGGCGCACCTGGATACGGCACTGGCTGCGGATCGCATCCTTACCGCCTTCAGCCACCCCGGCGCTCGAGCAGGCGGAAGGGTTCGTAGGCCACGCTGATGCCGAACTCTTCGGCGAATTCCAGCACCCGGCACCAGGCACGGCTCTGGCGCACGATGCCGCGCAGGATCACCGGAGCGGTGCTGCGCTCGAGGGTCATCTCAAACAGGGGCCAGCCCACCGAGGCCTGCACGGCATCGTCGAGGTAGAGGGGCACCACATCGAGGGCACCCACCTGGATGCGGCGATGGCTGGCGTCCCACTGGAAGGGCAGCTCGTAGCGCTCCAGCAGCTCGGCGGCCAGGGCCCAGCTGCTGCCGTTGGCATCGATCTCGGTGGCCAGGGGCAGGCCGCGGGCGGTGAGGCTGCCGGCGCGGCGGAACTGCAGTGGCGCTGGGGCTGCGGGCAGGGACGACGCATCGCTGCGCAGGATCTGGCGCACCCGCTCGCGCAACTGGTCGCCACCGGTGGGCGGGCCGCCCGGCTCAAGCTGCAGCAGGTCCCAGCGTTCCCCGCTGCCGCCCCAGATCACCGGGCCGTAGTTGTCGTGCATGACGCGGCCGTCGCGGTTGGAGGCGGCCTCGGCGTGGGTCATCAGCCGCTGGATCGTGATCTGCTCCACGCCCCAATCCCAACTGCGCGCCACCGCGGCGGCCTCCTGGCAGAGGGCCTCCAACTGGGGCTTGGTGGGTGGCAGCGTCCAGGGGTCGGGGCGGCCGCCCATGCAGGCGCAACTGAGGGCGATCGCGTTGCTGTTGCGCCGCCAGGTGTGGGCGGGCAGGTCGGCGGCGTAACTGTGCAGGCGGTGCACGTGGCCATCGCCCGAAATGATCGAGTGATACAGGCCGCTGCGCACCCAGCTGTAGGAGGTGGCGGCCCAGTGCAGATAGATGGTGGCGGCCATGGCGCCGGTGATTCGCCCAGTGCGCCCTCAGTAGCCACGGCAGCGACCACTGGCAAGCCCTTGAGCTCAGGGCCTCTGAGATATCGCACAGCGCCCAAGTTCTGCACACACGCCCATCCATCTGCCAAGGTCCG
>JAGYNF010000093.1 GCA_018400215.1 Cyanobium sp. M55B138
CCCGTGTATGGCCTCACCGAGGGCCTGGGGGCCGACCGCATGCGCCAGGTGATGGCCGCTGTGCTGCCCTTGGTGGCCCGCTGGCCCGAGCCGCTGCCCGCGGCGCTGCGCCAGCGCGAGGGGTTGGTGGAACGCTCCACCGCCCTCACCCAGATCCATGCACCAGCCGACCAGGAGCAGCTGCGGGCCAGCCGCCACCGCCTGGTGTTCGACGAATTCCTGTTGATGCAGTTGGGTTTGCTGCAGCGCCGCCGGGAGCTGCGCCAACGGCCTGCCCCCGCCCTCGCCGGCGGGCCATCGGGCTTGATGGACCGTTTTCTGGGCCTGCTGCCCTTTGCACTCACGGCCGCACAGCAGCGGGTGCTGGCCGAGATCCGCGCCGATCTGGCCCAGGAGCAGCCCATGGCGCGATTGGTGCAGGGCGATGTGGGCAGCGGCAAGACAGTGGTGGCGATCGCCGCGCTGCTGTTGGCCCTGGATGCCGGCTGCCAGGGGGCCCTGATGGCCCCCACCGAGGTGCTGGCCCAACAGCACTACGCCACCCTGTGCCGCTGGATGCCGCACCTGGCCGTGAGCTGTGCCCTGCTCACCGGCTCCACGCCGTTGCGCCGCCGCCGCCAGCTGCTCGCCGACCTGGCGAATGGCCAGCTGCAGCTGTTGGTGGGCACCCACGCCCTCTTGGAGGATCCCGTGGCGTTTGCCCGGCTGGGCTTGGTGGTGGTGGACGAACAGCACCGCTTCGGGGTGCGGCAGCGGGACCGGCTGTTGCACAAGGGCCTCCAGCCCCACCTGCTCACCATGACGGCCACGCCGATCCCCCGCACCCTGGCCCTGTCGGTGCACGGCGACCTCGATGTGAGCCAGATCGACGAACTCCCCCCCGGCCGCACCCCCATCCGCACCCGCCTGCTCACCGCCGCTGAGCGCGCCCAGGCCTACGAGCTGATCCGTGCCGAGGTGGAGGCCGGTCAACGGGCCTACGTGGTGCTGCCCCTGGTGGAGGAGTCGGAGACCACGGATTTGCGCTCGGCCGTGGAGGTGCACCAGCAACTCAGCACCGAGGTGTTTGCCGATCTCCGGGTTGGGCTGTTGCATGGCCGCATGGCCAGCGCCGACAAACAGGCCGCCATCGCGGCCTTTGCCCAGGGCGACACCCAGGTGCTGGTGAGCACCACCGTGGTGGAGGTGGGGGTGGATGTGCCGGAGGCCAGCGTGATGTTGGTGGAGCATGCCGAGCGCTTTGGCCTGGCCCAGCTGCACCAGCTGCGGGGCCGGGTGGGCCGGGGAGCGGCGGCTTCCCAATGCCTGCTGATCAACGCCGGCCGCAATGCCGAGGCCCGCCAGCGGTTGGAGGTGCTGGTGCGCTCCTGTGATGGCTTTGAGATTGCTGAAATGGACCTGCGCCTGCGCGGCCCCGGCCAGGTGTTGGGCACACGGCAGAGCGGCGTGCCCGACCTCGCCCTGGCCAGCCTCAGCGACGATGGTGCCGTGCTGGAGCAGGCCCGCACCGTGGCCCAGGAGATCCTCAGCAACGACCCCCAGCTCCAGGGGCACCCGCGACTGGCCGCCCTGCTGCAGCAGCAACGCCAGCAGCTCAGCGACGCGGTGCGCCTGAACTGAAGGGCCTGGCGTCCGTTCGGGCCACACTGGTGAGCCGTCGATCGCGACCCGTTGGCCATGGAGGCGCGTCCTTGGAACCAGATCCCCATCCGCGACAACGGCGAGCCGCTGCAGGGCCTGCCGCCAGCCCTGCTGCGCATCCACCCCCACCCCTACCAACGGCTGGGGGCTCCCTACGGCGTGGCCGCCAGCCCGTTTCGGCTGCGCAGCGCGGTGATTGAGCGGCTCCTGGCCGCCCAGGCGATCGTGCAGCAGCAAGATCGCCGCTGGCGTGTGGCCATCTTTGATGCCTGGCGGCCCCTGGCGGTGCAGGCCTTCATGGTGGAGCAGGTGATCGACCAGTTGTGCCGCGAGCGGGGCATCGATGCGGAGCAGCCGTCGCCCGGCCGCCAGCAGGTGGCGCTGGAGGTGGGACGCTTCTGGGCACCCCCAAACCTGGATCCGACGGCCCCGCCACCCCACAGCACCGGCGCGGCCGTTGACCTCACCCTGGCCAGGGGAACAGCCAGGGCGACCCCCCGGCTGCTGGCGATGGGGTCCGCGATCGATGCGATTGGTCCGGTATCGGAGCCCGAACACTTCGCCGAACAGGCCCGGCGGCTCAGCGATCCCCGGCGGCGGCGGCGCTGCCTGCAATGGCAGGCCAGGCGGGATCTGCTGCGCCGGGCCATGGAGGGCGCTGGCTTTGTGCAGCACCCCAATGAGTGGTGGCACTTCAGCTGGGGAGACCAGCTATGGGCCTGGCGTAGCGGCGCCGCCCAGGCCTGCTACGGGCGAGTCGGAACCTCTGAGGGCTGAGCCGGCGCTGGGTTGGCTTCAATCAGGCCCAGCTCCACGGCCAGGTCCATGGCCTCCGCTTCGGGGATCAGCCCCCGCTGCACGCAGCGGCGCAGGCTGGCCAGGGTGCGCTCCGCCTGCACCTGCGCCAGCCGGGCCAACACCGCCGGGCTCTGGTCGCTGAACGGGGCCAACTGGCGTTCGAAGGCCTCCCGCATGCCAGCGGTGGTGCAGGTGCCCACATCGGCGTCGTAGATCTGGGGTTGGGAGGCCGGAGCGGCGGGCACGGAGCGGCGTTGGGCCATGGCCGGATCCCCAGCTGCCAGCAGCAGCAGCGATGCAAGGGCCACGGGGCAGCACCAGGGGTGCGCCCGCATCAAGCCACCGCCAACAGGCGCTGCACCTCGGCGTGGCCACTGCTCGCGACAAACTCGCCAAAGCCCCGACGCATGCCGGTCTGGCGCCAGGCGAGCAGCAGGGGCTCGAGCGTGGCCTCCAGGGCGTCGAGCGGCATCTTCTCCAGGTAGGGCTCGGCAAGCCGGTTGAGCTGGCCACTGCCCCCCAGCCAGAGCTGGTATTGGTTCACACCGCTACCCACCAGACCGATCTCTGCCATGTAGGGGCGAGCACAGCCGTTGGGGCAGCCGGTCATGCGCACGAGCACAGGTTTGGAGATCGCCAACCGATCGAGCAGGCCCTCGAGGCGCTCGAGCACGGCGGGAAAGATCCGTTCAGCCTCCGTCACCGCCAGCCCGCAGAGGGGCAGGGCGGGGCAGGCCAGACCATGGCGGCTGAGCAGACTGGTTTCATCCGGTTTCTGCCAACCCAGCTTGGCCAGCTCCTGCTTCAGGGTGGCGCGCTGGCTGGTGCCGATGTTGCAGAGCAGCAGGTCCTGGTTGGGGGTGAGCCGCACCTCCAATTTGTAGGTGTCCACCAGATGGCGCAGGCCCTGCTTCTGGTCCCCACTCAGGCGGCCGCAGAGCAGGGGCAGGCCCACAAACCAGAGGCCTGGGCTCTGGCGGTGCCAGCCCAGGTAATCCTCCAGCTTGGGCCGGGGCTCATCGCGCAGGCCGCGGATGGGATGGTTGAAATAGCGGGTCGTGAGCTCGGTGCGGAACCACGCGACGCCGCGATCGTGGATCAGATACTTCATCCGGGCATGGCGGCGCGTCTCACGGTCGCCGTTATCCCGCTGCACGGCCACGATGGCCTGCAACAGGTCAAACACGTGCTCGTAGGCCACGTAGCCAAGCGGATCGGCGATGCGGGCAAAGGTGTCCTCTTTGTTGTGGGTGCGGCCCATCCCCCCGCCCACATACACGTTGCAACCGAGGGGGCGGCCCTGGGAATCGCAGAACAGAACCAGGCCCACGTCCTGGGTGAGCAGGTCGACGGAGTTGTCACCGGGAACGGTGACCGCCACCTTGAACTTGCGGGGCATGTAGGTGGAGCCATAGAGCGGCTCCTCCTTGTCGCCACTGAACACCCCGCCCTGGTCCTGCCGCGCCTTGGCCCGCCGCACCGGGGTGTTGGGTTTGATCCGAAAACTCAGATCACCATCGACCCAGATGTCGAGGTAGGAACCCTCGGCGGCCTGGGGGGCCAGCAGATCGGCAATGTCGTCGGCGAGCTGGCGAGCTGCCGGATAGGCCCCCTTGGCATAGGGAGCGGCCGGAGCCATCACATTGCGGTTGATGTCACCACAGGCCGCCAGGGTGGAGCCCAGGTGCCGCACGATGGTGCCGATCACCTCCTTGAGGTGTTGCTTGCGCACCCCATGCATCTGGAAGGCCTGGCGGGTGGTGACCCGCAGGGTGCCGTTGCCGAACTGGGTGGCCAGGTCGTCCATCGCCAGATACAGATCACTGGAGATGCGGCCGCCAGGGCTGCGCAGCCGCAGCATCATCTGCCAATCCTTCTCGCGCCCCTTCTGGCGATTCTCGCGATTGTCCTGTTGATAACTGCCGTGGAACTTGAGGATCTGAACCGCGTTGTCACTAAAGTTGGGCAGGTCGTTGCCCAACTCGGTCGCGAGCGGCTCGCGCAGGTGGCCGCTGCCCGACTTCAACTGTTCAAACTTGGTGGGCCCAGCTGACACACCGGCGGAGACGGCCACACGCATGATCCACGGTCCCCCTGACGGTAGCGAATGGGCGGCGGAGGTTGCCTCCGGAAGGGTTCCGCACCGATCAATAGAGTTGGCGGCTGCCATGGCCTGCCCGCGTGTCGACCTTTCTGCTGGAGATCGGAACCGAGGAGCTGCCTGCTGATTTTGCCCGGCTGGCCCTGCCCCAGCTCGAGGCACTGGTGCGTCGCGATCTGCTCGAGCGCCACCTCCCATCCAGCGCGATTCAGCTCACCAGCACACCACGCCGCCTGGTGCTGACCGTGGAGGGTCTGCCCGCAGCCCAGGCCGATCGCCAGGATGAGCGCAAGGGCCCTCCAGCTGGGCAGGCTTTTGTGGATGGCATGCCCACCCCTGCCGCCCTGGGCTTTGCCCGCCGCTGCGGCATCGAGCCGTCGGCCCTGCAGGTGCGGGACACCCCGCGGGGGCCGTTTGTGTTTGCCCAGGTGCTGGAACGGGGGCAGGCCACAGCAGACCTGTTGGTGGCGTTGATCCCCGCCTGGATCGAGGCCCTGCAGGGTCGCCGCTTCATGCGCTGGGGAGCGGGTGAGGCTCGCTTCTCCCGGCCGATCCGCTGGCTGGTGGCCCTGCTCGATGCCGAGCTGCTGCCGGTGGCCCTGCGGGGATGCGATCCCCCGATCACGGCCCAGGCCCTGAGCCGGGGGCACCGCCTGGTGCAGAACGTCGTGGCGATCGGCTCCGCCAGCAGTTACCGCCAGGACCTGGCGACAGCAGGCGTACAGGTGGACCGCTCAGAGCGGGCCCGCTGCATCCGGGCGGCGGTGGAAGCCGCCGAAGGGCGCCATGGCGCCCAGGCCGATCTGCCCGATGCCCTGTTTGATGAGCTGGTCGATCTAGTGGAGGCCCCCCTGCCGATTGAGGGTGCCATCGCCGACCGCTACCTCGACCTGCCCGCCGAGGTGCTCAGCACGGTGATGCGCACCCATCAGCGCTACGTGCCCCTGTATCAGAGCGGAGCCGCCGCCGATCCATTGGCCCTCGATGCCCGGGGCATCCTGCAACCGTGGTTCCTGTGCATCGGCAATGGCCTGAGCGAGGCCAGCGCCACCGTGCAGCGGGGCAATGAACGGGTGCTGAAGGCGCGCCTGGCCGATGCGGAATTTTTTCTGCAGGCCGACCGGGCCGTTGCCAGCATCGATCGCCGAGACCAGCTGGCCAGGGTCACCTTTGCGGCCGGCCTGGGCTCGCTGCGCCAGCGGGTGGAACGGCTGGAGTGGTGCACCGATGTGTTGCTTGCGCAGCTGCCCCAGGAGCAGGCCACCGCTGCCCACGCCAGGCGGGCAGCCCACCTGTGCAAGCACGATCTGGTGAGCCAGATGGTGGGGGAATTTCCCGAACTTCAGGGGGTGATGGGGGCCAAGTATCTGGTGGCGGAGGGCGAACCCCGGGCGGTGGCCCTTGCCGTGCTGGAGCACTACCTGCCCCGCGGAGCAGGCGACCGGCTGCCCGGCTCACCTGCAGGTGCACTCGTGGCCCTGGCTGAGCGTCTGGAATTGCTGCTCAGCATCTATGCCAAGGGGGAGCGCCCCAGCGGATCATCCGATCCCTATGCCCTGCGCCGGGCTGGTAACGGCATTCTCCAGATCCTCTGGGAACGCAATTGGCGGCTGGACCTGGATGCGTTCCTGCGGCGTGCAGCCGGCCATTGGGCCAGCTGTCTGCCCCACTTCCACATCGAGCCGGAGCAGCTCAGCCACGACCTCAGCGAGCTCCTGCGCCAACGGCTGGTGAGCCTGCTGGAGGAGCGGGGGCTCGCTCCAGATCTGGTGCAGGCGGTGGCCGGGGAGGCGCTGCCCCTGCAGCGCCTGTTGCGGGATCCAGCCGATGCCCAGCAGCGGGCCGAGCTGTTGGGGGCCTTGCGCCACAGCGGCCAGCTGGCGGCGGTGCAGGCGGTGGTCACCCGGGCG
>JAGYNF010000094.1 GCA_018400215.1 Cyanobium sp. M55B138
TCCCCTACCCACAGCTTCAGCTGGGGCAACCAGGCATCGCTGAGGGCCCCGATGCGGGAAAAATCCTTGCGTTCACTGAGCACTAGGGTGCGCACCACCATGCCGCGGCGGATCGCTTTGTGCTTTTTGTCGTAGGGAAACCGCAGCTGGCCCAGGTAGCCCTCACCATCCTCCAGCTCCAGGGTGAGAAAGGTGCGACGGTTCTCCACCAGCTCCAGCCGCCCGCTGCGGTCGGCCTGCTCCCGCCGGTCCTCCACCAGCTCACGGGTGTAGAGATCGGCCACCTGGCCTTCAAAAATGGCGCCCACGGGGTAGCGCCGCAGGGTGGCGTTGCGGCGCCCCGCCTCCACGATCGGCCCCCAGAGCATGTAGAGCAGAAACACCACACCCACCACCAGCAGCACCGGCGCAAACTGGCTGCGAAAGGCCAGCGTTTGGCTGATCAACAGGGTGATCACCCCGCCGATCACCGAGATCAGCAACCGCTGCAGCAATTTGCGGGGATCACCGCTGCAGGCATTGAACTGGGGGCCGGTGGCCACCGCGGGGATCAGGCGCTCCAACTCCCCGGGCTTGAGCGGCAACAACATGGCGTTCAACCCTGGCCAGTGCAGGGAGACTAAGAACTCTCCTGCAGCACTCCGCCGCAGTGCCCCGCCACAGCACTTAGAGCAGCCGCTCCAGCCCGTAGACCAACCCCGTGAGCTGGCGCACCCGGCGCACGGCCAGCAACACCCCGGGCATGTAGGCGGAGCGATCGATCGTGTCGTGGCGCAGGGTGTAGGTCTCGCCGGGGGCACCGAACAGCACCTCCTGGTGGGCCACCAGCCCCGGCAGGCGGATCGAATGCAAGCGCAGGCCACTCTCGCGCTGGCCGCCGCGACAGCCCGCCAGGGTCTCGTGCTCCTCCACCTGCTGGGGATTGAAGGATTTGCCCAGCTCCTCGATCAACTCGGCGGTCTTGATGCAGGTGCCGCTGGGGGCATCGGCCTTGCGGTTGTGGTGCAGCTCGGTGAGCTCGGCGTAGTCGTAGAAGCGGGCGGCGGCGGCGGCGGCCTGCTGCAGCAGCACCATGCCCACCGAGAAATTGGGGATCACGGCCCCACCGATCGAGGCCTTGTCGGCAAAGGTGGCCAGATCCTGCAGCTGCTCTGGGCTCAGGCCCGTGGTGCCGATCACCGGGTGCACGCCGTAGGCGATGGCGCCGCGGGTGTGCTCAAACACCACCTTCGGGTGGGTGAAGTCCACCAACACCGCCCCCTGGCCGGGGCCGGCGTGGCGCACCGCCTGGCTGGCCTGGCAGAGGCAGCCCTCGAAATCGGCCGTCACCGCCACCTCCAGCTCACCGAGGCCCAGCTCGAGGCCCACATCGGCCCCCTCCTTGCCGGCGGTGGTGTCGATCGCCCCCACCAGCTGGCAGTCGGGCGCGGCCAGCACGGCCTGCACCACCTCGGCGCCCATGCGACCCAGAGCACCGGCCACCACCACCGCGATCGGCTGGGGGGCGGACGCAGGCGGTGCGGAGGAGGTCATGGCGGGTTGGGAGCAGGCGGGGCGGGTGTGGCGCGAGCCTATGCCTGGGCAGCGATCGACGCTCGCAAACCCGCACGGAGGTCCGTAGATTCCTTGGTACAGCTCAAGCCGCGCCCATGTTCACGCAGGTCCGATCCACCAACCGCCGCATCACCCCCGGCGACGTGAACGGCCGCGCCGTGATGAAGGCGGTGTATGTGGTGCTGGAGCCCCAGTACCAGAACGCCCTCACCCAGGCCGCCAACGCGCTCAACGCCCAGAACGGGCCGCTGGCGATCGAACTGAGCGGCTACCTGATCGAGGAACTGCGCGATCCGGATAACTACGCCGATTTCTGCGCCGATGTGGCGGCGGCCGATGTGTTCATCGCCTCGCTGATCTTCATCGAAGACCTGGCCCAGAAGGTGGTGGAGGCCGTCGCCCCCCACCGCGACCGGCTCAAGGCGGTGGTGGTGTTCCCGTCGATGCCGGAGGTGATGCGGCTGAACAAGCTCGGCACGTTCTCCATGGCCCAGCTGGGCCAGAGCAAGAGCGCGATCGCCAGCTTCATGAAAAAGCGCAAGGAGGCCAATGGTGCCGGCTTCCAGGATGCGATGTTGAAGCTGCTCAACACCCTGCCCACGGTGTTGAAGTATCTGCCGGTGGAGAAGGCGCAGGACGCCCGCTCCTTCATGCTCAGCTTCCAGTATTGGCTGGGCGGCACGCCAGACAACCTCAGGAATTTCCTGTTGATGCTGGCCGATAAATACGTCTACCCCCGCGGCGGCAGCGGCGAGGCGGCCGAGCGGCCCGAACTGCAGGTAGCCGATCCGGTCACCTTCCCCGACCTGGGCATCTGGCACCCGTTGGCGCCAGGGATGTTTGAAGACCTCAAGGAATATCTCAACTGGAACGCCAGCCGCAAGGATCTCTCCGAGCAGGCGCGCAAGGGGCCGGTGATTGGCCTGGTGCTGCAGCGCAGCCACATCGTCACCGGCGATGAGGCCCACTATGTGGCGATCATCCAGGAGATGGAATACCGGGGCGCCACGGTGATTCCGGTGTTCTGCGGCGGATTGGATTTCACCAAGCCGGTGAATGCCTACTTCGTCGACCCGCTCAACGCCGATGTGCCCCTGGTGGATGGGGTGGTGTCACTCACCGGCTTTGCCCTGGTGGGTGGTCCGGCCCGCCAGGACCACCCCAAGGCGATCGAGGTGCTCAAGAAGCTCAACCGCCCCTACATGGTGGCGCTGCCGCTGGTGTTCCAAACCACCCAGGAATGGGAGGAGAGCGACCTGGGCCTGCACCCGGTGCAGGTGGCGCTGCAGATCGCCATCCCCGAGCTCGATGGCGCCATCGAACCGATCGTGCTCAGTGGCCGCGACGACGCCACCGGCAAGGCCCACACCCTGCAGGACCGGGTGGAGGCGATTGCCGAACGCTCGATTCGCTGGGCCTCGCTGCGGGTGAAGCCCCGGGCTGAAAAGAAGCTGGCGATCACCGTGTTCAGCTTCCCGCCCGACAAGGGCAACGTGGGCACCGCCGCCTACCTGGACGTGTTCGGTTCGATCCACCGGGTGATGGAGGAGATGGCCGCCAAGGGCTACGACGTGAGCGGCCTGCCCAAAACCAGCAAGCAGCTGATGGAGGCGGTGCTGCAGGATCCCGAGGCGCTGGAGGGCTCACCGGAGCTGGCGATTGCCCACCGCATGAGCGTGGCGGAGTACGAGCGGCTCACCCCCTATTCCGAGCGGCTGGAGGAGAACTGGGGCAAGCCCCCCGGCAACCTCAACAGTGATGGCACCAACCTGCTGATCTACGGCCGCCACTTCGGCAATGTGTTTGTGGGGGTGCAACCCACGTTCGGCTACGAGGGCGACCCGATGCGGCTGCTCTATTCCCGCAGCGCCAGCCCCCACCACGGTTTCGCTGCTTATTACACCTACCTGGAGAAGGTGTGGGGCGCCGATGCGGTGCTGCACTTCGGCACCCACGGCTCGCTGGAGTTCATGCCCGGCAAGCAGATGGGCATGAGCGAAACCTGCTACCCCGATTCGCTGATCGGCGCCCTGCCCAACCTCTACTACTACGCCGCCAACAACCCGAGCGAAGCCACGATCGCCAAGCGGCGTGGCTACGCCGAAACGATCAGCTATCTCACGCCACCGGCCGAGAATGCCGGCCTCTATAAGGGCCTCAAGGAGCTGGGCGAGCTGGTGGGCAGCTACCAGCAGCTGCGCGAGGGCTCCCGCGGCGTGCAGATCGTGAATGCGGTGGTGGAAACGGCCCGCCTCTGCAACCTCGACAAGGATGTGACCCTGCCGGAGGGGGATGCCGCCGAGCTCGACCTCGAGGCCCGCGACGCCGTGATCGGCGCGGTGTACCGCCAACTGATGGAGATCGAGAGCCGGCTGCTGCCCTGCGGCCTGCACACGATCGGCAAGCCCCCCACCGCCGAGGAGGCGATCGCCACCCTGGTGAACATCGCTGCGCTGGAGCGTGAGGAGGAGGGCTTCCGCTCCCTGCCGGCCCTGCTGGCCGAGAGCCTGGGGCGCACGATCGCCGAGGTCTACAAGGGCAATGACGAAGGCGTGCTCGCCGATGTGGAGCTCAACCGCCGCATCACCGAAACCAGCCGCGCCGCCGTGGGCGCCATGGTGCGTTCGGTGACCGGCAGCGACGGCCGGGTAACGCTGCGGCGCAACTTCGGCTGGCTGTTTGATTGGCTGAGCAAGTTTGGCTTCAAACTGCCCAGCCCCTGGCTGCGGACCTGCTGCGGCGCCGGCTTTGTGAGCGTGGATTCCGGCGAACTCGACAAACTGTTCGCCTATCTGCAGTTCTGCCTTGAGCAGATCTGCGCCGACATGGAGATGGAGAGCCTGCTCAAGGCGCTCGATGGCGGCTACGTGCTGCCGGGCCCCGGTGGCGATCCGATCCGCAACCCCGGCGTGCTGCCCAGCGGCAAGAACATCCACGCCCTTGACCCCCAGTCGATCCCCACCCGGGCGGCGATTGCGGCGGCGAAGGGGGTGGTGGACAAGCTGATCGAACGCCAGAAAGCCGAGCAGGGCACCTGGCCGGAAACGATCGCCTGCGTGCTCTGGGGCACCGACAACATCAAGACCTACGGCGAATCCCTGGCCCAGATTCTCTGGTTCATCGGCGTCAAGCCGGTGGCCGATTCCCTGGGGCGGGTGAACAAGCTCGAGCTGATTCCCCTCGAGGAGCTGGGCCGCCCCCGCATCGATGTGGTGGTGAACTGCAGCGGTGTGTTCCGCGACCTGTTCATTAACCAGATGGGCCTGATTGACCAGGGCGTGAAGATGGCCGCCGAGGCCGATGAGCCCCTGGCGATGAATTTCGTGCGCAAACATGCTTTGGAGCAGGCTGAAGCGGAGGGCATCTCCCTGCGGGATGCGGCCACCCGCGTGTTCTCCAATGCCAGCGGCAGCTATTCATCCAATGTGAACCTGGCGGTGGAAAACAGCACCTGGGAGGAGGAGAAGGAACTGCAGGAGATGTATCTCTCCCGCAAAACCTTTGCCTTCAATGCCGATAACCCGGGCGAGATGAACCAGAAGCGTGAGGTGTTCGAATCGGTGATGAAAACCGCCGACGTCACCTTCCAAAACCTCGATTCGGCTGAGATCTCCCTCACCGACGTGAGCCACTACTTCGACAGCGACCCCACCAAGCTGATCCAGGGATTGCGCGCCGATGGCAAGGCGCCCACCAGCTACATCGCCGATACCACCACCGCCAACGCCCAGGTGCGTTCCCTGAGCGAAACGATCCGCTTGGATTCACGCACCAAGCTGCTCAACCCCAAGTGGTATGAGGGCATGCTCAATTCCGGCTATGAGGGGGTGCGCGAAGTGGCCAAGCGGCTCAACTTCACCCTCGGCTGGAGTGCCACCAGCGGCGCCGTGGACAATTTCGTGTATGAAGATGCCAACGACACCTTCATCAACGACCCGGAGATGCGCCAGCGGCTGATGGACCTCAACCCCCACAGCTTCCGCCGCATCGTGGGCACGCTCCTTGAGGTGAACGGTCGCGGCTATTGGGAAACCAGCGATGAGAACATCGCCCAGCTGCAGGAGATCTACCAGGAGATCGAAGACAAGATCGAAGGGGTTACGGAGGGGTGAACGCTCTGAGCTGAGTCAGAGAAACCAATGTCAACAGTTCTAAGACAATGCCCATATCGATTCTATTTTTATAGTCACGAACCTAACGAGCCACCTCACATCCACATTGACCGAGACCAATGCAGTTGCTCTTTCAGGCAACATTGGCTTCAGAGTAGCTGAGCTCCGAGCGATCAATGTGATTGTGCGCGAAAACGCGGCTATGCTGAACCAACGGTGGCAAGATTTCCATGGCTAACTCCGGCGAACGCCTCGTAGGGGTCGCTGTTTCTGAGGACACGCTGACTGTCGACCTCGCAGATGGGCGCACCATCAGTGCGCCACTAGCTTGGTATCCCAAGCTTCTCCACGCCACACCAGAAGAACGTGGCAATTGGGTGCTCGCGGGAGCCGGCTATGGGATCCACTGGCCGGAGATCGACGAAGACCTCAGCAGCGAAGGCCTGCTCCGGGGCGCGCCTGCATCAAGACTCCATGCAGGTCGAGCCATTCAATCGGTATCAACCCAAGCGGAGTCGACACCGGGCGACGACTTGAGCCTGATCAGGGATCAGGCTGCGATCATCACGGAGTGGAAACGGTCCCTCTTCATAACGAGCTTCTGGGGTGTCATGACTGCACCACCAGC
>JAGYNF010000095.1 GCA_018400215.1 Cyanobium sp. M55B138
CATGAAACGCCGTAGCCTTTTTCAGCAGGGGGCCACCGATGTCATCAGCCGCGAAGAATCACCCCATCTCCGGGTAAGAAATAGGGTAAGACCCCAAATCGACTCTCCAGATCCAGCTTCCACCAGGAGTTTTGACGATTGCAATAGGCCTTTATCAAGGAGAGGGCACGAGTTCAAGTCTCGTCAAGGGATTACGAAACCGAAGCCGGCACCGGATTCTTCGGCATGATGGAAGTAGCAGTACCAGCTTCATGAGCCTGCGTTGCCTGATCGTGGAAGACCAGGTGATGTTTCTGCAGCTGCTCTGCACCATGCTGCAGGGGCTGCGGGGTCTGGAGGTGGTGGCCACGGCCACGAGCTGCCACGACGGCCTGCTGGCCTGCCGCCACCATCGCCCCGACATCCTGATCCTGGATCTGGCCCTGCCCGATGGCGATGGCCTGGAGGTGGCCCGGTTTCTGCGGATGCAACAGCCGCAGGCGCGAACGCTGGTGCTCTCCGCCCAGGCCGCCAGCTTTGTGTGCCCGGAGGAGCTTGAGGCCATGCTGGTGGGCGTGGTGGACAAAACCTCCACCTACGAAACGCTCCAGGGCGTGATCGAGTCGGCCCTGCTTCCGCAGGAGCCCGATGGGCCATCCCGCCGCGCTGGGATGCAGGGCCTGACGCCCCGCCAGCGGGAGATCTTCCACCTGATCGGCCGCGGGCTCTCCAACAAAGCCATCGCCGCCGGCATCGGGCTGTCACTGGCCACGGTGGAGACCCACCGCAAGGCGATCGCCCGCCGGCTGGGCTGCAGCGGCGCCGAACTGGTGCGGCGGGCGGCGCTGCATCTGGCCCCGATGCCGTGAAGCCCCCCTCCCTGCCCGGCAATCGCCTGCGCGACCGCATCATCTGGGCCACCAGCCTGCAACTGCTGCTGGTGAGCAGCGCGGTGGGCGGCATGGCCTACTTCAGCGGCCAGCGCAGCGGCCTCAGCTTCACCGATGCCCTGCGCCAGCAGGATGCCATCACCGACCTCTCCGAGCAGCTCTCGGGCCGGTTGCAGGCCCCGCAACTGATCAACAACCTCAACGTGCTCGCCATCCGGCAGGGCCAGCTCTCGCTGACGGATTTCGATGCCATGGGGCAGCGGTTCTGGAGCCAGATGCAGTTGTTCCCGGTGGGCTACATCAACTTCGGCAACCCAGCCGGTGAATTCATCGGGGTGGAGCGGCTCGAGAGCGGCGCCTTCGTGCTCAACGAAGACGCCATCGCCAGCCCCCTCGGCAAGGGAACCCTGGGCGTCTATGCCCTGGGGGCGAAAGGGGAGCGGGGGGCGCTGCTGGAGACCGTGCCCGGCATGACCACCAGCCATGAGGAGGCCTGGTACGTGGAAACGGTGAAGGCAGCCAAAGCCACCTGGAGCTCGATCTACCAATGGGAAGACAAACCCGCGGTGCTGGCGATCTCCTACAACCAGCCCCTGTATGGCCCCAAGGGCCAGCTGCTGGGCGTGATCGGCGTCGACTTCGTGCTCAGCCAGCTCAACACCTGGCTGGCGGAGGTGTGGAAAGACACCCGCGGCTTTGCCCTGATTGTGGAGCCCGACGGCATGGTGGTGGCCAGCTCCCGGCGCGGCTTCACCAGCACCGGCAGCGGAGACGCCACCCGCCGGGTGCGCATCGACCAACTCCGCGATCCGCTGGTGCAGGCCGCCAGCCGCAGCCTGTTCCGCCAGGACGGCAACGGCTCCCTCCAACCCCGAACCGACCAGACCGGTCCCCACGCCACCGATCAGGACGGGCATACGTTCTGGCTCGATCTCCATCCCTGGGGACAGCGGGAGGGGCTCAACTGGCTGCTGATCACCGCCAACCAGTCCGACCAGGCGGTTCAGGCCAGCCAGCGCTTCGCCCTGATTGCCCTGCTGCTCTCCCTGGCCGCCGTGGCCGCTGCGGTGGTCGTGACCATCCGGGTGGGCAATTGGCTGCTGGGTCCGCTCGAGGTGTTGCGACGGCGTTGTGGCGAGGCCGCTACGCAGGTGACGCCCGCAACCGCCGACCTGGTCTTCGACCCCGGGATGCCGGCCGGCACGGCCGTTGAAATCGAGGCGGTGTCCCAGGCGTTCGGTGCCCTGGTGGAGCGACTCACCCAGGCCAGGCGGCAACTGGCGGAGGCCATGGAGCGGGAACGCCTCAAGGACGCCCAGACCGTGCTGGTGCTGGAAGACAAGCTCAAAAGCAGCCTGCGGGCCGCCGCCGTCGCCCACGAGATCAACCTGCCCCTCAGCACCCTGCTGCTCAACAGCAAACTGCTGCTGGAGCAGGGCGACACGCCTCTGGCCCAACCCCTGCGGGAGCCGCTGCGCGCCATCGCCGATCAGGCCGATGCGGTGGTGACGACGATCGAGAAGATGCGCAGCCTGCTGCGCAACGTGCAGACCCATCACCAGGTGCTCAACCTGGCCCATGTGACCCGCAATGCCCTGCTCTACGTCGCACCCAGCCTCAAGGCCGCCGGCGTCACCGTGCAGCGCCAGGGACTGGATCAGCACTGGGCAGTGATGGGCGATGCGGCCCAGATCCAGATCGCCGTGGTCAACCTGCTGCGCAACGCCCTGGAAGCCCTGGAGAGCGTGGGGGGCGGCGTGACTGGCGCCCCCGCCACGGTGCGGGTGAGCCTGGAGCGCGCGGTCGGCAGCATGGTTCTGACCGTGGCGGACAACGGCCCAGGCTTCCCGTCGGCGAACACCGCCCTGCAGCCCCTGGCCACCAGCAAACCCACCGGCAGCGGCCTGGGATTGTTCGTGGTGCAAACCACGATGGAGAACCACCATGGCCAGGTGGTGGTGGGGCGCTCGCCCCTGGGGGGCGCCGCCGTGCAGCTGATCTTTCCAGTCGCAGAACTACCCGGTAACGGGTAACCCGCAGGCCCTTGCGTCCCACCAATTCATAGGGTCACAAAACCCTTGACGCCAGGGTGGGACGGTATGCGCGACATCCTGATCGACGGCGTCCCGATCCTGGATCTGCTGGAGATCACGGGCAGCACCGGCCGGGTGGCCGCCCTCAGCAATTGCGACCAAAGCTCCGTCTCGCGCCTTTACCGCCACACCAGCGACCAGTTAGGGCTGGACTTCCGCAAAACCCAGGGTCGCTACCGAGCCCACGCCAACCAGGCCGTCCTGCGATCCCTGCGCCACACCGCCCAGCTGCTGCGCCTGGCCCAGGGCAGCAGCCAGCTGCAATGGCTGGGGCATCCCTGCAGCCCCCTGACGCAACAGGGGTTGGAAGACGAACGCAGCCTGGAGCTGCTGCGCGAGCGGGTGCTGGATCTGGCCGTCCTCGCCGACCCGGACGGATTGGCCCCCACCTGGACCGACCACACCCAACCCTTCCCCTTCGGCGACTGGGTGGTGGTGGGGCTGACCCGCGCAACGCAACCCCCTCGGCCCGCAGCCGTTGTGCTGCGCCACGACAACCTGGAGCAGCCGGCGGTGCAGGAGCTGATCAGCCTCCTCCGCACGGATGTTTTGCACACCGATGTTTTGCGCAAGGTTCATCGGCCATTTGCCAGGGTGGGCGCCGTTGATATCTGCCATGACCTCCCCCCCGCTCCTGGCCACCCCGATCGCGGCGATGCGGGCACCGGTCAGCGCAGGCCTCAGCCGCGGCCTGGCCTGGCGCCTGGAGCAGCTCGATCGCCTGGCGGCACTGCTCAGCCAGCATGAAGCGGAGGTGCTCGAGGCTCTGGCCGCCGACCTGGGCAAACCGGCTCTGGAAGCCAGCTTTGAACTGGTGGCCATTCGCCAGGAGCTGCGCCTCACCCGCCGGCGCCTGCGGCGCTGGATGGCGCCGCGGCACCTTTCCCTGGAGCTCTCCCTGCGGCCAGGCCAGGCCTTTCAGCAGGCCGAGCCCCTGGGCTGTGTGCTGATCATCGGCCCCTGGAACTACCCCTTCCAGCTCTGCCTGCATCCCCTGGTGAGCGCCCTGGCCGCCGGCAACAGCGTGGTGCTCAAACCCTCTGAGCACGCCCCCCGCACCGCGGCCCTGATTGCCGAGGCCGTGGCGGCCTATTTCCCCACGGAGGTGGTGCAGGTGGTGTGCGGCGATGGCGCCGTGGCGGCCCAGCTGCTGGAGGAGCAGTTCGACCACATCTTCTTTACCGGAGGAGGCCGGGTGGGACGGCTGGTGATGGCGGCGGCGGCTCGCCATCTCACCCCCGTCACCCTGGAGCTCGGTGGCAAGAGCCCGGCGATCGTGCTGGCCGATGCCGACCTGGCCGTCTCCGCCCGGCGCCTGGCCTGGGGGCGCAGTCTCAACGCCGGTCAAACCTGCATCGCCCCCGACCACGTGCTGGTGGAGCCGGCGGCGGCCGAGGCCCTGGTGCAGACCATGGCCCGCGACCTGGAGCGCTTCTACGGCAGCGATCCGCTCCAGAGTCCCGACCTCGGCGCCATCGTGAACCAAGCCCAGTACGACCGGCTGAGCGGCCTGTTGGCCGGCGCCCAGGCCCGCGGCCAGGTGCTGCACGGCGGCCGCTGCGATCCCGAACGCCGCCGCATCGAACCCACCCTGGTGGCGGTGAGCAGCGGCGAAGATCCGCTGATGCAGGAGGAGTTGTTCGGCCCACTGCTGCCGATCCAGCAGGTGGAGAGTCTCGATCGGGCCCTCGAGGAGATCCGCAGCCGGCCCAAACCCCTGGCGCTCTACCTGTTCAGCCACGACCGCCGCGCCCAGCAACGGGTGCTGAATGAAACCAGTTCCGGCGGAGTGTGCTTCAACGACGTGGTGATGCAGGCAGGGTCGAGCCAGCTCCCCTTCGGTGGGGTGGGCGAGAGCGGCATGGGCAGCTACCACGGCGAAGCCGGATTCCTCACCTTTTCGCACCTGCGCAGCGTGCTGCGGCGGCCGTTCTGGCTCGATATCCCCCTGCGCTACCCGCCCTACGCCGGCAAACTGGCCCTGGTGCAACGGCTGCTGGGCTGAACCCACCCTGGGGCGGAGATCAGCAGCGGTGATCCGCCAGCCACTGGAAGCGCCGCGGTGAGCCCCTTAAGGTTCGGCCAGCGATCCGTGGAGCCCATGCGCCGCACCCTTGCCGCCCTGGTCCTGGCTCTGGCCACGCCGGTGCCTGTGCTGCTGCCCCCTGCCGCCATGGCCCAACAGGTGGTGGTGGTGCGACCAGGCGAAACCCTCTCCGAAATCGCCGATCGCCATGGGGTGAGCCTCACCCGGCTGATGCAGGCCAACGGCATCAACAATGCCGACCTGGTGGTGGTGGGCCAGCGCCTCACCATTCCCGGCAGCGCCGCCGCCAGCCGACCCACCGGCGCAGCCACGGTCACGGTGCAAGCGGGTGACACCCTCTCGGACATTGCCGCCCGCGAGGGCGTGGGCCTCAGCCAACTGATGCAGGCCAACGGCATCAGCAACGCCGACCTGGTGGTGGTGGGCCAGCGCCTCAGCATCCCCGGCCGGCGCGCCGCCGCCCCTGCAGCCGCCGCCCGCCCGAATCAACCGACGGCGACCTACACCGTGAAGAGTGGCGAGATCCTCTCGGAAATCGCCGCCCGCTTCAACACCAGCACCGAGCGGCTGATCCAGCTCAACGCCATCCGCGACCCCAACCTGGTGATCAGCGGCACCCGCCTGCAGGTGCCGGTGCCGCCGCGCCCCCCTGCACCAAAGCCCCCGGCGGTGAACCGCAATGCCCAGGAGCATGTGGTGCGGCCGGGCGAGAGCCTCTCGGTGCTCGCGGAGCGCTACGGCACCAGCGTGAGCCGCTTGGTGGCCCTCAACCAGCTGGAGGACCCTGAGCGGCTGCTGGTGGGCACCCGCCTGAAGCTGCGGGGCACACCCCCAGCCCCCCGGGCCGCCCAACCAGCCCCCAAGGCCACACCGAAGCCAACCCCCACGAAGCCAGCCCCCACCGCAGCTCCCGCCCCCCAGCCAGCGGCCACCACCACCGCAGCCGCAGCTCCCACGCCAACCCCCACAGCGCTTATCTTTTCATAGGAAACTTCATAATTAGAATACTCTGGTGCAATTTCTCTAACAACTCCTTCTGCCTTTGGGCAATGCGGACAATTTGAAGAAACAAAAACTAAAATTCTCATTTAACTTCTAGTCCTTTCTGGTTTTAAATTTGCAGATTTCTTAAAAATTTCTAAAATTTCTTTTTCTGAGCTTTTCTTTTTGTGTTTTTCTGGATTCGCTTCCTGAATTTTAAGATAAGCAGGAACAGCTTGATAGATAACCATTCCTAGTCCGTCTACTAGATTTTTGAGACCTTCATTTTTTGCA
>JAGYNF010000096.1 GCA_018400215.1 Cyanobium sp. M55B138
ACCCCCTCGCGCACCTCCCAGCCCCAGCGGCGCAGTTCGCCGGCCACCAGGGCGGCCGTCTGCTGCTCGTGGCCACTGAGCTCGGGGTGGCGGTGCAGGTGGCGGCGCAGCTGGATCAGCTCGGGCAGGAACGCCTCCAGATCCCCCTCCAGCCCCAGCTGCCACCAGCAGATCCCACGCCCAGCGCCCGCGTCAGCGCCAGCGGTGGCGGCGGGCATGGGTGGTGGTGGAGGGGGGGACGGCATCGCAGGGCCGGAGACCGGAAGCGGTGGCTTAGGCGTGACTGTGGCTTTGGGGTGGCTGCGGCTTTGGGGTGGCTGGGCTGTGGCGGTTCAGGCGAGGGCGAGGAACTGCTGCAGGGCCGACACCGGAGCTGGCGGCCAGCGCCGCACGGCCAGCAGCCATTCTGGGTCGCGGTAGCGCGGATCGAGACCGGAGGCCGACACCCAGTGGCTCTCCGCCTCGCCGCGGCCGCCCCGCTGCCAGAGCAGGGCGGTGAGGCCGGCCCGGGCATCGGCGAAAAGGGGATAGCGACGGATCAGGGAGCGCAGCTGCTGCTCCGCCCGATCCAGCTGGCCCAACTGGAAAGTGGCCAGGGCCTCACTGGAGCGGGCCATGGCGAAGCCCGGACGCAGCAGGGAGGCCGCCGCAAAGCTGGAGCGCGCAGCGGCCCAGTCGTCGCGCGACCCCTGCACATTGCCCAGGTTGTAGAGGGCTGAGGCCTTGTCGTCGCTCTCGCCATCGATCCGATCCAGGATCCAGCGGTAGTCGGCCTCCGCCGCCTCCCAGCGCGCCAGGAGTTCCTCGGCGGTGCCTCGGTTGAGGTGGGGATCCACGCTGGTGGGGTCGAGCTGGATGGCGCGGTCCTGGTCGGCGATCGCGGCCAGTGGATCCCCCAGGGCAAGCTGCACATTGCCCCGATTGCTCCAGGCGGCCGCATCCATGGGCGCCAGGTCCAGCACCTGATTCCAGAGGGGCAACGCCTCGCTGAAACGGCCGCTGCGGCTGGCCTGCAGGGCCTGGTCGAACAGCTGGGGCAGGGGGGGCGTGGCGGACTCCGCCAGCACGGGCAACGGCCGCCCCCCCAACAGCACCACCAGCAGGGCCAGGAGCCCCAGGGCGGCAAACCAGCGGCGGCAGCGCCTCATGGCCCGGCCTCCACCAGGTGGGCCCGGCCCGCATCGGTGAGCAGCCGCCCCCGGGGGGTGCGCTGCAGCAAACCCTGCTGCAGCAGGTAGGGCTCCACCACCGCCTCCAGCGTGGCCGGGTCTTCGCCCAGCCCAGCCGCCAGGGTGTCGAGCCCCACCGGTCCGCCGCCGTAGGCCTCCAGCATCAGGGTGAGCAGCCGCCGATCGTGGGCATCGAGGCCCCGGCCATCGACCCGATGCAGGCTCAGGGCCTGCTCCACCAGTTCAGCCCCGATGCGTCGATGGCCGTTGACGCTGGCCACATCCCGCACCCGGCGCAGCAGGCGATTGGCGATCCGGGGGGTGCCGCGGCAGCGCCGGGCCACCTCCATCGCCGCGGCCGCATCCAGCTCGATCTCCTGCAGGCGGGCCGCCCGCAGCACGATCGCCTGCAGGTCGTTGAGGCCATAAAACTCCAACCGCTGGATCAGGCCAAAGCGATCCCGCAGGGGGGAGCTGAGCGAACCGGCCCGGGTGGTGGCTCCCACCAGGGTGAACGGCGCCAAGGGCAGGCTGCGGGTGCGGGCGGTGGTGCCCTTGCCCACGGTGAGGTCGAGGCGATAATCCTCCATTGCCGGGTAGAGCAGCTCCTCGGCCACCCGGTTGAGCCGGTGGATCTCGTCGATGAACAGCAGCTCATGGGGCTGCAGGTTCACCAGCAGCCCCACGATGTCGCGGGGGCGCTCCAGGGCGGGGGCACTGGTGATGCGGCAGCGCACCCCCAGCTCCTCGGCCAACACCAGGGCCATGGTGGTCTTGCCCAGGCCGGGTGGCCCGTAGAGCAGCACGTGGTCGAGCGCCTCCTGGCGGCTGCGGGTGGCGGCCACGGCGATGGCCAGCACCTGCTTGAGCTCGCTCTGACCGATGTAATCAGCCAGCCGCCGGGGCCGCAGCGAATCGGCCCGGAGCTGGGGCTCAGCCGCCGGGTTGGCTTCGGGGTCATCGCTGGCGACGACCGACTGCACCAGGCGCTCAAGCGGATGGTGCACAGCGGCAGACGGCGCGCTGGGGGGATCCCGCCGCCGGCGTCCATCCGATGCAGCCGATCCCGAGGAGACAATCGCCATGCGTTGAGGCGCCATGGTTGGAGGGTACCGGCCCCTGCCTAGGGTCGGAGCTCAGCGTGCACCCCGGCGAGATCGGCAGCCATGGCAAAAGGCGGCACCAAGAAGCTGGCTGCCCGGGCCCAGCGGGATGCCTCCAACCGCCTGCTGGCCGACAACCGCCTGGCCCGCCACCAATACGAGATCCTCGAAACCCTCGAGTGCGGCATCGAGCTGGTGGGCACCGAGGTGAAGTCGATCCGGGCCGGCCAGGCCAATCTGCGCGATGGCTTCTGCCTGGTGCGGGGCGGGGAGCTGCAGCTGCACAACGTGCACATCTCGCCCCACAGCCACGCCGGCGCCTACTTCAACCATGAGCCCCTGCGGGTGCGCAAACTGCTGGCCCACCGCCGGGAAATTGAGCGGCTGCGGGTCGCGCTCGACCAGAAGGGCCTCACCCTGATTCCCCTCAATCTGCACCTGAAGGGCTCCTGGATCAAGCTCACCCTGGGCCTGGCCAAGGGGCGCAAACTGCACGACAAGCGGGCCGAAGAGCGCCGCAAACAGGAGGCCAAGGAAACCCGCGCGGCCATCGCCCGCTATTGAGCCCAGCCCAACGGCGAAGGCGCCTAGGGCGAATCGACGACGGGGGGCGGCACCGGTGGGTCCTCGGGGGCAGCTGGCTCCGGATCGGCCTGCTGAAGCAGCTCCTGGGATGGCTCCTCCACGGGGGGAGGCGGCGGCGGCGTTGTAGGAGGAGGCGGCTCCCGGGGGGGTGGATCCGCCCGCAGCGACAGGGTGATCAGGGCTGGGGCCACCCCTTGGTTGGTGACGAGCAACTGCACCGGCGAACTCTGCTGCGCAGGCAAGCTCACCACCCGCAGCGGACCGCTCGGCTCCAGCAGGGAGCCATCGGCGCCGAACACACTCATCTGCATCAGGGGGGAGCCGTTCACCCCCAGCACCAGGCGATGGCCCTCGGGCAGGCGAATCGGGAACAGGCGCACCCCACCGGCGGCGACCGGGGCACTCAGCACCTGGGGCTCGGCCGTGCGGGCCTGGATGGGCTCGATCTGGATCGAGGCCAGGCTCTGTTCGGCCGCCGCATACCAGAGCTGGCGGAAGGGCTCAGGGGGAATGGTGCTGCCCGAGCGGCCCGGCAACAGGCTCTGGGCCTGGGCTGACACCAACTGCCGCAACACCTCGCTGCTGATTCCCTGCTCCACCAGCGCCCGTTGGCGCTGCTCCCAGTCGGCATTGCCGTAGCTGCCCAGCCGGCGCCGGATCTCCAGGGGCAGCGGCTCCACCCGGGCCAGCCAGTCCTGGGCCAGCTCATTCCACACCTGCCGCAGGGGGGCATCCTCAAGGGCATCGCCCGGCAGGCGGCCACCCCGCTCCGGGAAGCGGGCCAAGAGGCTGGCGTCCACCAGCTTCAGGAACCAGGCCCGGTCAACCTGCATGGCCCGCAGGCGGTTGAGCAGCTGCTGGCGCTGGTCGATTTCGGCAGGGGGCAGGCTGCTGGGCAGTTGCAACGCCGCATCCGGGGGGCTGGGCAGGATCCGCTGGCCGCGGCTGAGCCACCACCAGCCCAGGGCGGTTCCCACCACGGCCGAGAGCACCAGGGCCATCACCACCGGCCAGATGCCCCCCTCGGCGGCCACCTCCCGCTCCTCGCCGCGCAGACGCACCGCCGGCAGGGGGGGCTGAAGCACGGGCAGCTCTGGCGGGGCGGCTGCCGGTGGGGGGGCTGCTGCTGGGGCGGTGGGTGCCGGCGCTGCAGTGGTGGGCTCGGCCTGGGGCACCAGGGCGACGGTGCGATCGGCGCGGGGCACCGGGCCGGTGGTCTCCGGCATCGGCAGGGCCTGGAAGGCGGCGAGGGCCTGGGATGCCGAACTGAAGCGTTGGCCAGGCTCACAGGCCAGCAGCCGGGCCAGGGCCGCCTGCTGATCGGGCAGGTCGCTGAGGCAGGCGGGCCAGCGCCACGCCAGCGACCCCGGCTCCAGCAGGCGCGCCGGCGGATCGCCGCTGAGCAGCACCAGGGCCGTGACCCCGAGGGCATGCAGGTCCATCCAGGCCTGCGGCCGGCCGGAGCGGGCCCGTTCAGGTGGGGCATAGCCGGGAGTGACCGCCGCCACATCCGCCACCAGGCCGAAATCCAGCAGCACCGGCAGGCCATCGCTGTCACGGCGCAGCAGGTTTGCGGGGCAGAGATCGCCATGCACCAGCTCCTGGCCATGCAGCACGACCAGCACCGGCAGCAGCTGGCGCAGCAGCAGCAGCACCTCGCCGGCGCCGAACACCATCTGCCGCTCGGCCCGGGCCGCGATCAACTCCTGGTAGGTGCGGCCCATCTGCCATTCGCGCACCAACCACAGACAGCCGTCCTGGCTGAGGGCAGCCCCAAGACGGGGCACCTGGGGATGGAGCACCCCCTGCAGACCACTCCAGAGCTGCCGGGCCCGGGCCTGGTCGAGCTCGGGGCCCAGCTGGCGCAGCACCACCGGCGCCTCGGCGGCCAGCTGGTCGGCGGCGCGCCAGAGCACCCCCTGGGGGCCCGTGGAGAGGCGCTGCTCCAGGCGATAGCGCTCACCAATCACCTGACCAGGCTGGCCAGCAACATCAGGGGCCATATCGGGTGGCATCAGCCAGGGGCGGGCGCAGAACGCTCAGGTTGCCGCAGCCCCTTGCCCGCCAGCCAGTCCCGGTCGTAGAGGCGCGAGCGATAGCGGTCGCCGCTGTCGCAGAGCACGGTCACGATCGTGTGGCCGGGGCCCATCCGGCGGGCCGTCTCCACCGCCGCGGCCACGTTGATGCCCACCGAGCCGCCCAGGAACAGGCCCTCCCGCCAGAGCAGCCGGTAGATCGTGTCCAGCGCCGCCTGATCATCGATGCGCACGGCGTCATCAATCGGCGCACCCTCCAGGTTGGCGGTGATGCGGCTGTTGCCGATGCCCTCGGTGATCGAGCTGCCCTCACTGGCCAGCTCGCCGGTCTTCACCCAGCTGTAGAGGGCACTGCCATTGGGATCGGCCAGTACGCAGCGCACCGCGGGGTTCTGCTCCTTGAGGTAGAGCGCCACACCGGCGTAGGTGCCACCGGTGCCGGTGGCCGCCACCCAGGCATCCACAGCGCCCTCGGTTTGCTGCCAGAGCTCCGGACCGGTGGTGTTGTAGTGGGCGCGGCGGTTGGCCAGGTTGTCGAACTGATTGGCCCACACGGCCCCAGGGGTTTCCGCAGCGATGCGGCCCGAGAGCCTCACGTAGTTGTTGGGATCGCGGTAGGGCACGGCCGGCACCGTGCGCACCTCGGCGCCGAGGCTGCGCAACAGGCCGATCTTCTCGGCCGACTGGGTTTCCGGAATCACGATCAGCGCCCGGTAGCCCCGGGCATTGCAGAGGTGGGTGAGACCGATGCCGGTGTTGCCGGCCGTGCCCTCCACCACCGTGCCGCCGGGCTGGAGCAGGCCCTGCTCCTCCGCCTCCAGCAGGATGCCCAGGGCCGCCCGATCCTTCACCGAACCGCCGGGGTTCATGAATTCGGCCTTGCCGAGGATCTCGCAACCGGTGAGGTCGCTGAGGGCCTGCAGGCGGATCAGGGGGGTCTGGCCGACAGCCCCCACAAAGCCAGGGGTGATCCCGCCCACCGGCCTGACCCTTGCTGTGATGCCGCCCATGCCCTCGTCACTGCCTGGCGGGATCGTAGGCAAGCTCCCTATGGTCAGGGTTGGGCGGAGGTTCCGCATGAACACGCACCTGCTGGAGCGGTTGCTGGCGGTGCGCCACCGCAGCGTGGCCCTGATCGCCCCCCTGGAACCCGAAGACCTCTGCCTGCAGGGCATGGCCGATGCCAGCCCGCCCAAGTGGCACCTGGGCCACACCACCTGGTTTTTTGAGCAGTTTCTGCTGCAGCCGCTGCTCGAAGCCGGCCTCGACCTCGATTACAGCCCTGCGCCGGCCAGCTGGA
>JAGYNF010000097.1 GCA_018400215.1 Cyanobium sp. M55B138
TAGCCGTTCCAATCGCCAGTTGGGGGTCGGCGGCGGCACTCGCCACGCACGTAGCAAAAGCAGTTCCCGCAGCGCTGTTCTGCCTGCGGTGGGTAGGGGCTTTTCATTCCCAGATCACCTTCAAGTAGATGGATTGGTTGGTTTTTGTTGTCTTGACCCAGCGGAGGGCCATGGTTGGCAGCACCCCCAGCCGGTCATCCACCCAGATCAGGCCGTTGCCGGCATCGAGCACCGCGCCGGCGAGGTTGTCGAGGTCGCCCCGGGCCGGGCCACGGAACACCAGGCACAGGCAGTTCACCTGCTCAAGCGGTGGGATCGCCCACCATTCGGCAAGGATTGCCCGCACGTCGGCCTTCCATTGCATGTAGGCCTTGGGCATGTAGGGCCGGCCGCCGCCCCTGGGGGAGCGGGGCCGCGCCTTCGACATCAGCGGAACGCGAAGCTCGAAGTCGGCGGTGCGCATCAGAAGGGGATCTCCTCGTCGTCGCCAACAGGGCTGGCCTGCAGCTCAGCGGCACGCCGCTGGATGCGCTGGCTAGGGGTGAGCTCCTCTTCCTTCTTGCCTTGCGTGAAGGCATCGGCCGGGGTCTCGGCCACGTAGCCGTTCTCAATGCCAAAGGCATTGCCTGGATCCTTCCGCTCGTAGGGCACCAGGTCGAGCACCTGCAGGGCCTCGAAGCTCAGGCTCACGCCCTTCTTGCCGAACTTGTCTTCCCAGCCCCAGGCCGAGAAGGCCACCTTCACCTTGCTGCCGTTGCCGATCAGCTCCCCCTCGGGCCAGGGGTTCTTGTGGCTGTCGTAGACGGCCGGGGCCGACAGGACGTGGCCCTTCTTGGTGGTCTCGTTCTTCTTGAAGCGGAACTCCAGCAGGCCGGTCTGGTTGCCCTCCTTGTCGGTCTGCTCGCGGAATGGCCAGGCGTTCTTGCTTGGCTTGGCACCTTCGCCGTGGATGCGAGCGAACTCGCTTTCGACTTGCTGCATCAGTTGGAGCGTGGCCTTGTCGGTCTGATCGCCGCACCAGCTGATGGACCAAGCGCGGGGCTTGTCCTCGTCGAAGCGGTCGTCCTCGGGTTCGAAGCATTTGGCCCAGTAGGCATCGCCTACGGGCGTGGTCAGCATTTGTCGCGCCATTTGTGCTGCATGGTTGCAGTGGTTCCGGCGCATCATCACCCCTAGGGGCCCTACTGGCAAGTGCCTAGGAGAAGCAGTAGGGGTTCTGCCCGATCTCCCCGGGCTCCAGGTCCCCAACCATCGGCGGCGGCTTCATTCCCAAAAGCCCTGCAGCAGTGCCGATCTCGGCCGACATCTCCGCCAGCCATTCCGGCTTGTAGAACTCGCAGAGCTGCTGGTGCAAAGTCGCATGAAGCCACCCCGCGTGGCAGGGCGGAACAGCAAAACAGTCGTGATTTGGCAGCACATCGAAGCCACGGTCTGCGCCGTTGCAGACCACTGCCCAAGCAAAGGCGGCATCGAAGCTGTGCACGACGTTGGCCATCACGCCGCGGCTTGTCTCCCTGGCGCTCAGCTCCCCTTCTTTGGGGCGATCGAGCAGCGTTTGCCAGCGCCGCCGGCCATTGAGCAGGGTGCTGATCCTGCTGGTGGAGCCCAGCGGCCGGCCGATCTGGATCGGCAGCCCCATGGGGGAGGTCCATTGCAGCGGGATGTTCTTGCTCAAGCACTGCCGGCTGGCGTTGCGCAGCCATGCCTGCAGCTCAAGCGCTGCTTTCAGCCGCGCGCCCAACACCAGCCCAAAGCGGCGAGACAGGTATCGGCAAGGCAGCAGCCGCTCCTTTTCAAGCTTGCTCAGCGACACCTCGCCCTCGGCTTCATCAAGGAAAGACACCAGCTGCTCGGCGATGCCCAGCATTTGGGCGCCGTAAATGCTGGTCATCACCGGGCCTTTTGCCATTGCCCTTGTGATGCCGCGCTCCAGCCAGAAGCCCGCCATCCGCTGCTCCTTGGCGTCGCCAGCCTCAAGATCCATGCGCACCAGCCGGGCCACTTCCTCGGCCACTTCTGAATAGAGGTCGTGCCTGGTTGTGCCGATCAGGTTGGTCGCCCTGGCGATGGTTCGATCGCGGGTGAGGGCGGCCACGATGCCTGGCCCGCTGGTGGTTTGATCCAGCCGAATCAGCTGGCCAATCGGCTGGGTTGGATCCTCCAGCCAGAGCTGCAGCGCCCTGCAGCACGACAGGAACTGCCACGGCTCTTTGGCATCGCGCCACAGGTGAACGCGATCGAGGGGCTCCTCGGCCGCGGCCAGCATCCACTCGATTCGCTCACGCGCCCACGTCAGCCTGGCCTCCCAGCTGCCATTGATGCCCCAGTGCCCGGCTGCAGCCTTGAGGATCCAATCAGCAGCCCGGTCGTCGCATGGCTGGCCGTTGCGGCTGACAACAGCAGCCTTCTCCCAGTCGGGGCCCTGGTGGGTGGCATAGCGGTTGCTGGTGTAGATCCGCCCACGGAAGTCCAAGGCATAGGCAAACCAGCAGGGCACACCAGCCACCTGCTCGCACTGGCGGATTGCCTTTTCGATTCGCTCTCGCACTGGTCGGTTGACCGATCGATCGCGGCCGGCCTCAAGCACCTGGCGCTGCCAGGCCTTGAATGCCTCGGGGCCCACCAGCTCCTGCGGCTTGGGCGGTGCCTCGATCGGGTCGCGCAGCACCGGGAACAGCCCGCGCAGGTTGGCATCCCAGGCGATCCGCTGCTGGGTCACCATCCACCGGTCGATCTCCAGCGGCTGCTTCTGCAGGGCATTGACCACCCGCAGCGCCCCATCAAGGTGGCCCTCGAGGTAGGCAAGCGAAAGCCCCTGGCGGCTGCGCACCAATGGCTCGGTGTTATCGAGGTGCCCCCCGCCCGTCATGCCCTCCCATGGCCGCGGCGGCACCAGCATTGGCAGGCGCCTGGCCCGGTGCGGCGTGGGTGGGTGGGCAGCAATGATCTCGGCCACTACCGGGTTGGGCACCAGCTGTTTGCCCCGCCGGCCCTGGGCGTTGGCAACGCTGAGCAGCTGGGTCTCGGCCAGCACCAGCTCGAGCAGCAGGGCCCCAACCTCGAACCGCTGGCGGGCATCCCAGGGCTGCACCTCCACCCGTAACTCCCTCAGCCTTTGCGGCGAGGCCAGCTGGCGGCCGTGCCGGCGGCGGCCGATTCGGAGGAGGTCGCTGCCGCGGTCCTCCACCGGCAGCACTCTGATCTCCTCCTCGATCGCCCGGCCAATGGCGTTGGCCATGGCCCGGTAGCCGCTCCGCTGGCTCACCTTGTCGAGCACAGCGCCCAGGGCCACCGCGGCGATGGGCTTGGGCCCCTTGTCGCACAGCTCCATCAGGTGGAGGAGCCCGGCGTAATGGGGCCCGGCCACCTGCTCACGGTTGATCGCCTTGCCGATCACCTGCTCCAGGGCCAGGGCCACCTTCTCGCCGTGGGCCTGAAACAGGGCCCGCCCGTATTCGGTGGCGGATTCCCTCTGCTGCTGTTTCAGGCGGGCGCGGGCCAACCTCCCGCCGTTGGCGGCCGCCTCCTGGGCGGCATTTTCCAGATGCATCTGCAGATGCAAGTTGGGGGTGGATAAATCGCTGGATGCAGGCGGGATGCGCATCTTGTATCGCGGTGCACCTTTTCTACCTCACCCTTGCAGACCGGGGAGGTGCTGGCTGTAACACCTGCCAAGCCCTGTTTTTATGCGGTGTTCTGCAGGGTTGCAGACCACGGGAGCGGATTATGAGTCCGCTGCTTTCACCAGATAGCTAGACCCCCGCCAGTGGTGGACTGGGTTTTCGGGAAATGGATGGGATGCGGGGGATGCCGAAATCGGCATCCATCCGCAACCAATCTGCAGTCACCTTAAGCCCGGTGGATGCATCTTCTTTCAGGCTTCCAGTGCTGCCACGCAGCTGGCCAGGGCGTCGGTGTGCAGGTGCAGGTAGCGCTGCACTGACTGAAGGGATGTCCAGCCTCCAAACGCCATCAGCTGGTGCAGTGGGATGCCGCGGCTGGCCAGCTTGCTGGCGCACGTGTGCCTGGTGCAGTGGATCGTCAGGGCCTCGTCCGTGATCCCCAGCCGCTCTTTCGCCGAAACAAACAGCCAGGCGAACTGCCGGTAGGTGTAGGGCCACACCCGATGGGTGGGAACGGCTGGCAGGTAGGGCAGCAGGGCATCCATCCCGCGCCGGGTGAGCGGCACTGACCGGGCCCGGTTTGCCTTGGTCTCCCAGAAGGTGACGCGCTGGCGGGTGGTGTCGACGTCCTGCCCCTTGAGCTTCTCCGCTTCGCCCCACCTGCAGCAGGTCTCCAGCAAGAAAACAAACAGGTCGGCCGCGGCTGGCTGCCCCATTGCCTTGAAGCACTGGCAGAACCCGGCGACCTCCTGATCAGAGAACACCCGGTCGCGCGTGTTCCGCTTGGTGAGCTGCTTTGGCAGCGGCGGGATGGACCCCAGGTAGCCGTGGAGCACCGCGTCGGCAAACATGGCCCGGATAGCCGAGACCTTGGCGTTCACGGTGCCCGGGCGGTTGCCCCGCGCGGTGAGCTTCTGCCGCCACTCGTCCACCTTGGGCGCGGTGATGTCGCCCAGCTGGGTCAGGGGCCCGAAGTGGTTGACCGCGGACTGCGTGTAGATCGCGGCCGTGCGCTCGTATGACTTCCCGGCCCAGCGGATGCGCAGGGAAAGCGTGCGGGCATCGGCCAGGGTGATTCCGGTGGGCTCACCGGTGCTGCGTGCGGACAGCTGGGCCAGTAGCTCTCGCTTGGCCTCGACTGCCTCGTTCTTGGTCTTGCGCTTGGCGGTGCGGCGGACGCCGCCGACGGTTACATCGGCAATCCATCCATCCGCCGTGCGGCGAACTGATCCGGCCATGGTTTCTGTGGTGTTGGTGTTGGTGTGGTCATCAGATTTGCGTGAGCTGCTTCTTGAGCAGCTGCCCCTTGGACGTGAGGCTGACCAGGTAGCGACCCTTGGATGACTTGGGATCGATCTCGGTTTTGAGCAGGCGGTAGCCCTTCTCCCCGTTGCGGTTCCTGTTGGTCAGCGCCATGACGCTGCGGCTCACGCTCCCGTGGGTGAGGTTCAGGGCCTCCTCCAGGTGCTCGAAGGTGACCGGCTCGAACCGCGCAACCTCGAGAAAAAGTCGCACCTGGTGGAGAGGCAGCCGAATTGGCTCTTGAGCTGCAAAGGCAGCGAGAGCCTGGGAAAGCTGATCCAGATCCACGGTCCTAGGTGCGTTCTACTCCTAGGAGTCTGGCACCGTTGCAGACGTATGGAGGGCCGGCCGCCGTGGCGCTCAAGCCAAAGGCTGACCTCGCTCCACCCGCCACGGGCTGGGAGCGTCGCTGTTGCCAGAAGTGCTACACGCACTGGCTTTCCTCCTTTGTAAGAGATAGTCCAAATGTACTACCAATTAGCTCGCATCCATTGGCGGTGAGCTCTAAGGCAAGGCCTCTTCGGTGGGGATGCTTGCGACGTTGCACCAGTGAAAGGTTGCTCCTGAGCGCTCTTTGCCCCACCCGTCCCCTGCCAGTCAGTAGCGATAGGCACCGGTTCACGTATTGGCGATTGGTTTGCATCGCCAGCTGCAGTTCTGCGCTTGAGTCGACCCCGCTGGCCACCAGAAGCAGGGCCTCGATGGCCCCGGCGCTGATGGCCGGCCGCACCTTGCGAATGCCGCCGAGCATGGCGGCCACCTCCCTGGGAGTTCCGCTCATGGCTGGCGCTCCTTGTCGCGGGGGTAGCTCCAGCTCTGCTTCTCGCGCCAGTGGCTAACGCGGCACCGGTTCTCCCACGTATCAGGCAGGCCGAACTCCTGAAGCAGGGCCTGGATGTTGTCGTTCACCTCCTTTCGGTAGGCCACGGCATCCGGGTGAGGTTTGAACCCACGCCGCACCCACCCCCAGAAGCCGTACAGGACCAGGCCGCCCAGGGCGACAAGCCAGAGCACCTGCAGCAGCGGGAACACGGCCATTACCAGCACGGCGCCGGCGATTGGCACCGCAAGCCACAGCAGCATCAGGGCAATCGCCCTGGCTACAGCTGCTGTGTTTTTGATGAGCTCAATCATTTAATTGCCTCGAGTTTCTGTAGCGCACTGGCGCACAGTTGCAGGGCTTCTTCAGTGTGAGCCCAGCTGTCGTCGCCGGGCGGCAGGGCCTGGATCTGAACGGCGAGCAGCTCAGCCAGCACGTTGAAGCG
>JAGYNF010000098.1 GCA_018400215.1 Cyanobium sp. M55B138
CAAGAACTGAGGCCGGAGAGATCCGGTCTGACCGGCGTACAGGAGTCAGCAAAAGGCAAAGTAGGCGGGCAGTCAGGCAAGGCTAGTGAGGCACTCCAATGCCGAAAGGCGGAGCGAACGGATAGGCGGAGCCGCAACGGGGATGCTGAAGGCCCGAACCTGAGTTGTTTTCTTATGGCCATGGTCGCTGTGGGGGGGGCGATATGGATAAGAGTTCCCTGATCATACCCCCTCAGCTTTATGCGCTCCTTGCCTGGTATTTCCGGCTTCCATGGTGGCGAGGGCTACGGACTGTCTACCCCTGAACCTGCTGGCCCAGGCGGCGTTCTCAGCGCTGACCCGTCTCCAGCTCCAGGCCGGCCCGACTGAGGTTCCACTGCTGGATGGCGGTGGCCTCGGCGATCCGTGCCGCCTGCAGATCCCGTTGGGTGAGCAGCAACTCGGTGATCGGCGCGATGCCCGCCCGGTAGCGGAGCTGGGCATCACGCACCGCTTCCGCGCTCGCTGCTACGGCCTCCCGGCCCGCTTTCATCCTGTCACTGGCGCTGCGGTGGGTGTGCCAGAAGCTTTCCACGGCCAGGATCACCATCTGTTCCCGCTGTTTCAGCAGCAGGGCCTGCTCCTCCGCCTGGCTGCTCGCCAGGGCTGCACTCTGTGCCGAGAGGCCGCCATCGAAGAGGGGTTGGCGCAGGGTGAGCAGCACGCCGAAGTCGTAAAAGCTGCCGCTGGCGGTGCTGCTGCCGTTGGGTATCGATACCTGGAGCACATCGCCGTTGATGCCCGCACCCAGGAGTAGGCCCACCTGCGGCAGCATGGCTCCACGGGCGGCACGCACCTTCGCTTCGGCGGCGGCCTGGGCCTGTCGGATCACCTCCAGGGCTGGTCGGTTCCGGCTGGCGGCGTCCAGCGAAGCCTGAAGGTCGAGGGGCCATGGTGTGGAAGCCCTCAGGGAATCGCCTGCTTCCACGCCCTGATCGGCGGGAAGATCGAGCAGCCTGGCCAGGGCACTGGCGGCGATCACCCGGGTGGAGCGGGCGGCGCTGAGCCCGCTCTGATCGCCGGCGATCAGAGCGCGGGCCCGGAACACGTCGATGCGCGCGCCCAGGCCAGCATCGCGCAGGGCTTCGGCATCCTTGAGCAGGGCCTGGGATAAATCGATCGATCGCTGCCATACAGGAATCAGCGCCTCGGCGAGCTGGAGGTTGAGATAGGCGTTGGTGATGGCGAACCGGGTTTGTCTCCGCTGCTCCAGAACCCGCGCTTCGGCGGCCTGATCGAGAGATTTGGCTGCCGCCAGCAGGGGTGACCGTTCGAAATCAAGCACGGCGTAGGTGAGAGCGAGGCCGAGATTGCCGAAGCTGTTCTGGATCACGGCATCGCCATCGCCGCGGAGATCGATGTTGAGATCGCCGATCGTGGACAGGTTGGAGATGAAGCCGATCGAGCTGCCCACCTGGGCCCAGGTGCCCAGCCCGACCAGATCCAGTTTCGGCAGAAACAGGCTGCGGCTGAGGCCCACGCCCGCTGCCGTGCCCTGCTTCTGCGCTTCCACCTGCTGCAGGGTCAGGGATGACGCGACGCCACGGGCAAGAGCCTGATCGAGGCTGAGGCTCAGGGGTTCCGCCCTGCCCGGCAGGCAGGCGCCGGCGGCCAGCAGCAGCGGGATCAGGAACCTTCGTCGGAGCATGCCGGTGGCATCGACGAGGATGGCTCCAAACCATCCCCAAAGAGGAGTTACCCTACGCGCGTTCCACGCTGCTCGATGGACGCCCTGTTGCAACGGTGCTGGCCGATTGTCCTTGTGACCGGAGCGGCGGCCGTTTGGGCCGTGCTGCCGATGATCGAGGTGGAGGTGTTCGGGGCCGCCGTCTTGCTGGCTCCTGGGGATCGCCGCGGGATCTACAGCCGCTCTTCTGGTGAAGTGCTCGACATCACCGTTCCTGTGGGGGCATCGGTCGGTCGCGATCAGGTGATCGCCCGTCTCGATCGCATCGACCAGTCCGTTCCCGGCGAGCCCCAGGTGCTCGACCGACAGATGGAGGCCAATGGGGCGAAACAGCGGGGGCTGGTCGAGCAGCTGCAGGCCAACGCCCAGGAGGAGGTTGCCCTTCGCCAGCACATCAGCACGCTTCAGGTGAGCAACCAGCCCGTGGGCGAGCAGCTCAAGGCGTTGGAGTCCCTGCGGCAGCAGCAGGTGATCCCCACCTATAGCCCCCTGTGGGTGGCGGCTCAGGATCTTTACCTTGGCAACAAGGCGGCCATCCGTTCCCTGGAGGCCAAGCTTGCCCAGCTCCAGGCGAATAGCGGTTTGCTCCAGGCGGAGCAGGCGCAGTTGCGGGCGATGCGGGCGGAGCTGGAGGACCAAATGCGCTCCCTCGAGGTGCGCGCCCCCGAGCCTGCGCGGCTGCTGAGCTGGGCCGTGGAGGAGGGCCAACCGGTGCTGGCGGGGGAACGGTTGGGCACCCTGGCGCTGGAGCGGCCCAAACGCTCCTCCAGGCAGGCGATGGCTCTGTTCACGGAGGCCGATGCCACCCGCCTGCGGGTGGGGATGCCGATCGAAATTGAACCGATCCTGCAGAGCCGCAATCAATATGGAGGCACCGCCCAGCGCTTTGGCGGCGTGGAGGGCACCATTGCTGCCATCTCGCCGACATCGCTCGATGCCGCCGCCCTCGCGAACGTTGTGGGGGAGGTGGATCTCGCCGCATCGCTGGTGACGAGTGCCCGCCAGCAGGCCTATGGCGAGGGTAGCGATCCATTGGCCATCCTTCCCGGCAAGGCCACGGCACCGGTACTGCTGGTGCGGGTGGAGCTGGAGTCGGCCGCTACCCCCTCTGGGCTGCGTTGGAGTGGTGGCCAGGGCCCCGACCTGCGCTTCGATGCCGGCCAGCCCGCCGAAGCCAGGGCAGCCGTGGAACGCCGCTCCCTGCTCAGCTACACCCTCCCCTTTCTGCGCTGGATCGCCGGAATCAACCGCTGATCCCCCTGCCCTGCCGAATTGTGATGTCGCGCCGTTCCCTCCCGTACCCCAGGTGGTTGACCGCCCTTCGCCAGCCCGCCCCCTGGGTTGCCCTGGTGCTTTTGGCGATCACCGTGTCGAGCACGGCGCCCCGTCTCTGGTTCTGGTTTGCCCTGTTGCTGATCGTGCTGCTGGTGGGTTGGGTGCAAGCGCTCAAGCCGGAGCCCCCAGATCCCCATGACGACTGACGCCCAGTGGCTTGGACTGCGGGCGGCCGTGGCGATCGGTCTGGCCGCCAGCATCACCCGCCTGATCTGTCTCACCTTCGGCTTGGGTGATCTCCCCGCTGCCTATGGCGTGGTGGTGGCCGTGCTGGTGGTGCGCCCCGATTTCTACCGCTGGCCCCCGTTGATCTATCCGGTGCTTTTGCTGATCGGCGGGGCTGCCATGGCGATGGGCCTCAGCGTGCGCTTGATGTTTCCAGATGGCCCCCAAGTGTGGTGGTTTGCGGTGGTGGGGGTGCTGATGCAGCTGCTCGCCGTGGCACTGCCAGCAAAGCTCGCCCTGCTCAGCAATGTGGTGGCGGCGGCCGGGGTGCTGCCCCTGCTGGACGCCTCTGCCACCCCTGCGGGATTGGGCCATCAGCTCGAGGCGATTGCCTTCGGCCTAGCCATTGGCACCGCGCTGCAATGGGGGCTGACGCCGGCGGGGTATGGGACGCCAGCACCCCCGAGCGGGCCCGAGGCCGCAGACCTGCCCCTGGGCAAGCGCTACCGGCTGGCCTTCACCAGCTGGAGTTTCTGGCGCAAGCTGGTGCTGGCAGCCCTGGCCCTGGCCATCGGAGTTGGCCTGGGCACGCTGACACCCAAATATCTCTATTTCGGTGTGGTGCTGCTGCTCAACGACAGCATTGGCGCCACCCTCGCCCGCGTGCGGGACCGGATGGTGGGCGTGAGCCTGGGGGTGTTGATGCCCCTGCTGGTGTTCAACACCATCGGTCTCAATAGCGTGGGTGTGGCTTTGGCCATGGGGGGCACCGCCGCCTTGGTGGCAGCGTTGAATCTGGGCTCTTACCTGCGCACGGCCCTGATCTCCAGCGGTGTGGCCTTCGCCGGCTATGGCCCGCTGGTGGCGTGGTACGTACCGAACCGCTGGATCGATTACCTCTTGGGGAGTGGTCTTGCCCTGCTCTCGGGGCTGCTGCTGTTTCCCAATTCAGCCCTGAGCCGCTATCGCCAGCTGCTGGAACGGCGCGATCCAGCAGCTCAGGAGTCGCTGCTACTGCTCTATCCGGCTGCCCGGGAGGAGGCGGCATGGCTCGGCCAGAGCCTGTCCGCCCCCGACTGAGGCCCGTCTGAATTCATCGCGGAAACTCCCGCATCAGCCGCTGCACCTCGCCGGCGTGGTAACTGCTGCGGGTGAGGGGGCTGCTCACCACCTGCAGGAAGCCCAGCTCCGTTTCACCGTGATGCCGGAACAGCTCAAATTGCTCTGGCGTCACGAACCGGTCCACCGGCAGGTGCTTAGGGCCAGGGGAGAGGTACTGGCCGATGGTCACGATGTCCACGTGATGGCGGCGCAGATCGGCCAGCACCGCGCCCACTTCGGCGTCGCTCTCACCCAGACCCACCATCAGGCCGGATTTGGTGTAAGTGCGCGGCCAGCCCTCGCGCACCCGCTGCAGCAGCTCCAGCGAACGTTCGTAGACCCCCTGGGGCCGCGCCTTCTTGTAGAGCCTTGGCACCGTCTCGATGTTGTGGTTGAGCACATCGGGCGCGGCGGCCATCACGGCGGCCAGGGCGTGCCAATTGCCGCAGAAATCGGGAATCAGCAGTTCGATCGTGGTGAGCGGTGAGCGGGCGCGCACCTGGGCGATGCAGGCCACAAACTGGCTGGCGCCGCCATCGGCCAAATCATCCCGGTTCACTGAGGTGATCACCACGTGGCTCAGACCCAGCCGGGCCACCGCCTCCCCGAGCCGGGCGGGTTCCGTGGGATCGAGCGCCCGCACGCTCTTGTCGAAGTCGATGTCGCAGTAGGGGCAGGCGCGGGTGCAGCCCGGCCCCATGATCAGAAACGTGGCGGTGCCGCCGGCGAAGCATTCGCCGATGTTGGGGCAGCTGGCCTCCTGGCACACCGTGTTGAGCTGCAGATCCTGCAGCAGGTCGGCGACGGCACCGATGCGTTCGCGCTGGGGGGCCTTGACGCGCAGCCAGTCGGGTTTGAGCACGGCGCAACGCAGGCCGGTGGGGCCAAAGGAGGGGCTGCCTCCGACTTTAGAAAGCCACCCGGAGCCTGGGGCTTGATCGGAGGCCATCCCCTAAAGTCGCACCATCGGGATGTGGCGCAGCTTGGTAGCGCACTTCGTTCGGGACGAAGGGGCCGCAGGTTCGAATCCTGTCATCCCGATTTTTCTTCCAACCCCTTTGCCAAACCCCCTCGGCTAAACCCCCGGCCTAGCTGAGCTCGGCCCCCGGGTAGCCGCGGGGGGTCACCATCCAGCCATCGCGGGCATAGCTGCTGCTGTTGCCCACTAGCACGAGGGTGAGCATGTCCACCTGTTCCACCGGCAGGGAGGCCAGGGTGTAGAGGCTCACGGCCTCCTCGGCCCTGCCCAGTTGGCGGGCGACGGCCACCGGGGTTTCGGCCGGCCGGCCTGTCAGCAGGAGCTCCTGGGCTCGGCTGAGTTGCCAGTCGCGTCCCCGCGACCTCGGGTTGTAGAGCGCCACCACGAAATCGCCTGCCGCCGCCGCCGCCAGTCGCCGCTCAATCACGGCCCAGGGGGTGAGTCGGTCGCTGAGGCTGATGGTGCAGAAGTCGTGCATCAGCGGGGCCCCAGCCCGCGCCGCGGCCAGCTGCAGGGCCGAGATGCCTGGATGCACGGCGAAGCTGGGGCGCCCGTCGGCTGGCTGCTCCAGCCAGAGCTCGAGGGCGAGGCCGGCCATGGCGTAGATGCCGCTGTCGCCGGATGAGATCAGGGCCACATTGAGGCCCTGGCTGGCGAGCTCCAGGGCCAGGCTGCAGCGGGCCCGCTCTTCGGTGAGCTGGCCGTCGCAGCGCAGTTGGTCCGGGCGCCGCAGCGGCTCCAGCAGATCGAGGTAGAGCCCGTAGCCCACCCACACGCTGGCCTCCGCCAGGGCGCGGCGGGCATCTGGCGTGAGCAGATCGAGTCGGCCTGGGCCGCTGCCCACCAGATGCAGGTG
>JAGYNF010000099.1 GCA_018400215.1 Cyanobium sp. M55B138
TGCCCATGTCCATGAACACGTAGTCGTCGCCCTCCATGTAGGTGTGCTGCAGGGTGCTCTTCTCGAGCACGGCCTGGGGCAGCATCTCGCCGGCGCGGAAGGTCTTCTCCACCACGTTGCCGCTCTGCACCGCCTTCAGCTTGGTGCGCACGAAGGCGGAGCCCTTGCCGGGCTTGACGTGCAGAAATTCCACCACGCGCCACACCTGGCCATCCAGCTCAATCGAGGTCCCGGTGCGAAAGTCGTTGCTGGAGATCATTCCGGCGTGTCGGATCCGGCGAATTGTAGATCTGGCTACCGGATCCCCTCCCCGGTTGAACGCCGCGGCCGGGCCCTCCAGGGGGGCAGCACCTGAACGGCTGTGCCAAAGTCCGCCCAGAACGGTGCTTGGGCATGGCACAGGATCACGGCGGCACAAGGGCGTCCCACGTTGGTGTGCTGAATCGAGCAGTCCGGCCGCTGGCCTTCGCCTTGGGCCTGGTGTTCGGCCTGGTGCTGCTGGCATCCCCGGCCCTGGCGGCCCTACCCCAGGGCAACGCCGTGAAGGATCCGGCGGCCATCCTGCGCAACGCCCTGCCCATCGATGCGCCCCAGCTTCAGGATCTGCAACACCGACTGGAATCCACCAGCGACGATCTGCGGGCCAAGCGCTGGACGCCCCTGGCCAACACGGTGCGGCGCAGCCAGTCGCTGCTCTCTAGCCGGCGCAACGACATCCTCAGCCGCTTTGATGCAACCCAGCAGGACCAGGCCAAAGCCCTGGTAGACCGCCTGGGCCTCCAGTTGCAGGAGCTCGCCGCCGCGGCCGAGATCCGGGAGCGGGACCCCTTCCTGGACGCCCGCCGCGAGGCCCTCGAGACCATCGGCGCGGCGGAAGCGCTGCTGGTGGGACCGTTCCCCTTCGCCATCCCCGCCGAATACGACGACCTGCCCCGGCTGCTGGGTCGGGCCACCGTGCAAGTGAGCACCACCCGTGGCGATCTCACGGCCGTGGTCGATGGCTACAACGCCCCCCTCACAGCAGGAGCGTTCGTGGACCTGGTGCAGAAGGGCTTCTACGACGGGCTGCCCTTCACCCGGGCGGAGGACTTCTACGTGCTCCAGACCGGAGATCCAGAGGGGCCAGCCCAGGGCTACATCGATCCCAAAACCGGCCAGGAGCGCACCGTGCCCCTGGAGATCCGCATCCCCGGCGATGCCATGCCGATCTACAACCAGACCTTCGAGGACACGGGCCGCTTCAAGGCCGAAGCGATCCTGCCCTTCGCCACCGTTGGCACCCTGGGCTGGGCCCATTCGGATGAACAGCTCGACGACGGATCGTCGCAGTTCTTCTTCTTCCTCTACGAAGCCGAACTCACCCCCGCCGGCCTGAACCTGGTGGACGGCCGCTATGCCGCCTTCGGCTACGTGGTGGATGGCTTTGAGGTGCTCGAGGAGCTGGGCGTCGATGACGCGATCGTGCGCGCCACGGTGAGCCAGGGAGCCGAGAACCTGCGTGCCCATGCCTGATGGCAGCGGCACCTGAAGGTCCCAGCCTGGCGGACCTGGGCGAATGGCAGCTGATTGATCGACTGGCGGCCTTTGCGCCGGCGGGGCAATTCGATGACGATGCCGCCCTGCTCACCTGCGGAGGCCCGCTGGTGGTGACGAGCGACGTGCTGGTGGAGGGTGTGCACTTCAGCGACGCCACCACGGCCGGCTTCGACGTGGGCTGGCGGGCCGCCGCCGCCAACCTCTCCGATCTGGCCGCGATGGGCTGCACAGGCGCCCTGGGCCTCACCGTGGGGCTGGTGGCCCCCGGTGCCACGCCCTGGCCCTGGGTGGAGGCGGTGTACATCGGACTCCAGGCCTGTGTGGAACGCCAGGGCGGCGTGCTGCTGGGGGGCGACTGCAGTGGGGGCGCCCAGCGGCTGCTGGCCATCACGGCCCTGGGCAACCTGCCCAGGAGCACCAGCGGTGAACCCCAGGCCATCCGCCGCCGCGATGGCAGACCCGGCGACCTGCTGGTCTGCACCGGGCCCCATGGCCTCAGCCGGCTGGGCCTGGCCCTGCTGCAACAGGAGGAGCAGCTCGAACGGCGCCACCTGCCCCAGGCGCTGATCGAGCGCGCCCTGGAACGCCACCAGCGCCCCTGCCCCCGCTTTGATGCCGTGCAGGCCCTGCGGTGCCAGCAACCCAAAGGCACCAGCTGGCGGGTTGCTGGCACCGACAGCAGCGACGGCCTGGCGGCGGCGGCGGCGGCCATCGCCCGCAGCAGCGGTTGCCGGGCCCTGCTGGATCACCGCCGGCTGCCCCTGGATCCAGCCATGGCCAACCTGGCCCAAGCAGAGGCATGGTGCCTGGGCGGAGGGGAGGATTTTGAACTGGTGCTGGCCCTGGAGCCCCCCTGGGCGGAAGCCCTGGTGCAACACCTACCGGGCAGTGCCGTGATCGGTGCGCTGGTGGCGGCCACTGGAGACGGGCAACACCTGGCCTGGCTGGGGGAGCAGGACCGACCCCTCCCCGGCGACGGCGGCGGATACGAACACTTCAGCTGACGGCCCAACCGCCCATCAAAAAACCGCCCCGGAGGGCGGTTGCAGACAGGCAAACCGGCAGAACCGATTTACTTCCATTGCTGGGCCACGATCTCGGCCAGATCCACCACGCGCTGGCTGTAGCCCCACTCATTGTCATACCAGGAGATCACCTTCACCATGTTGCCGCCCATCACCAAGGTGAGATCGGAATCAACAATCGTGCTCTCATCGGTGCCGGCATGGTCGCTTGAGACCAGCGGCAAATCGCAATACTTGATGATGCCCTTCATGGCATTTTCCGATGAGGCCTTGAGAACGGCATTCACCTCTTCTTTGCTGGTGTCGCGACCAAACTCCATCACCAGGTCCACCACCGACACATTGGGGGTGGGCACCCGCATGGCGATGCCGTTGAGCTTGCCCTTCATGGGGGGATAAACCAGGGCCACGGCCTTCGCCGCTCCGGTGCTGGTGGGTACGATGTTGACAGCGGCGGCCCGGGCGCGGCGCAGGTCGCGGTGGGCGGCATCGAGAATGCGTTGGTCACCCGTGTAGCTGTGGGTGGTGGTCATCGTGCCCTTGACGATGCCGAATTCCTGGTCGAGAACCTTGACAAGCGGCGCCATGCAATTGGTGGTGCAGCTGGCGTTGCTGAGGATGTCCCAATCCTCGTGGCGATATTGGTCAGCATTCACGCCAACCACGAACGTGCCGACCTTGGCACCTTTGCCAGGTGCCGTGAGGATCACTTTTTTGGCGCCCGCTTCAAAGTGCTTGCTAGCGCCAACGTCATCGTTGAACACACCCGTGGACTCGATCACCAGATCCACGCCCCACTCCTTCCAGGGCAGGTTGGCGGGATTGCGATCGTAAAAAACTTTTATTTCTTTACCGTTGACGCTGATGGAGTTGTTGGTGTAGGTGACATCGACTCCCCGCAGGGGGCCGAGCATCGAGTCGTACTTGAGCAGGTGGGCGTTGGTGGACGTGTCTCCCGAACCGTTCAGGCCAACAATTTCGATCCCCGTATTGGCACCGCGGCTGAGCCAGCAGCGCATGAAGTTACGGCCAATGCGACCAAATCCATTGATGGCAACCTTCAACGTCATGGCAACAGCGCGGTCAAAACCGCCAGCAAGGGGATTTGGGCGCCGATCATACAGAAATCATCCGCCGACCCCCCCTTGCCGAGCCGGCGGCGAGGCTGGAGGATGCTTCAGCCCAGCAAACCCCTGTCCAGAGCACCCCCCTGCTGCGGGACGGACCCCTGGGCCTAATTTCAGGCTGGCTGCAGTGTTGCCAGCCCAGTGCTGGCCAATCTCCTTCGGACCGGAGTCGACCTTGATCCCTTCGCTTGAACGCCACCAGCCGCTTCACTTCATCGGCGTCGGGGGCATCGGCATGTCGGCCCTGGCCGGAATTCTGGCGGAGCGGGGCCACAGCGTGAGCGGATCGGACCCCCGCGATGGGGCGGTGGTGGACCAGCTCCGGCGGCTTGGGGTGCGGGTGTTCCGGGAGCAAAACGCCGCCACCGTGGCCGCCATCCGCAGCGGCACCTCCCACACCCCACTGGTGGTGATCAGTTCGGCGGTTCCCCCGGACAATCTGGAATTGGTCGAGGCCCGGCGCCTCGGTCTACCGATCTGCCACCGCTCCGACGTGCTGGCCGCCCTGATCAACAGCCAGGCCTCGATTGCGGTGGCGGGCAGCCATGGCAAGACCACCACCAGCACGCTGATCGCCACCTTGCTGGCGGCCACCGATCGCGACCCCACCGCCGTGATCGGTGGCGTGGTGCCCGCCTTCGGCAGCAACGGTCGCCACGGCGGCGGGCTGCTGCTGGTGGCCGAAGCCGATGAATCCGATGGTTCCCTGGTGAAATTTCGGCCCCAGCTGGGGGTGCTCACCAATGTGGAGCTCGACCACACCGACCACTACGGCGATCTCGATGCCCTGATCACCACCCTGAAGCGGTTTGCCAACGGTTCGCGCCGCCTGCTGGCCAACCGCGATTGCCCCATCCTGCGGGAGCATTTCGAGGCCTCCCACTGGTGGTCGGTTGAATCCCCCCAGGGCGTTGCCTTCGCGGCCATCGCCAGCGAAGAGCGCGGTGATGGCTCAACCGTGCTGTTTTATGAGGATGAGGTGCTGGTGGGTGAGCTGGAATTGCCCCTGCCCGGACGCCACAACCTCAGCAATGCGGCCGCCGCCCTGGCGGCCTGTCGCCTGGAGGGGGTGAGCTTTGCGGAGTTGGGCGCGGCGGTGTGCCAGCTCAAGCCCCCCGGGCGGCGCTTCGACTTCCGTGGCAATTGGAATGGCCGCCTGGTGGTGGATGACTACGCCCACCACCCGAGCGAAGTGTCGGCCACCCTGCGGATGGCCCGCCTGATGCTGGAAAGTGGCCGCAGCCCATTGCCCATGCTGCCCCAACGGGTGGTGGCGGTGTTTCAGCCCCATCGCTACAGCCGCACCGCCCAGTTTCTCCACGGCTTCGCGGAGGCCCTGAGCCAGGCCGATGCCGTGATGATCGCCCCGCTCTACGCCGCCGGCGAGGCGCCGATCGCAGGGGTGAGCAGCCAGGCCCTGGGCCTGGCCATTCAGACCATGGCACCGGATCTGCAGGTGATCGTGACCGCCAGCCTGGAGGAGCTGGCCTTTCAGGTGGCCAGCAGCAGCCTGGCCGGGGACCTGGTCTTGGCGATGGGGGCTGGCGATGTGAACAGCCTCTGGGATCGGCTCAGCGGGCTATCCCGTGATGCCCGAGAACTGGTGGCGTGAGCACAGCGATGGCCATGCCCAGCCATCTCCCCAGCGGCCTGCGCCAGGCCATCAGCCTGCGCGACTTCACCACCTGGAAGGTGGGGGGAGCCGCCCAATGGTTTGCGGAGCCGGCCCACCCCCAGGAGCTGCTGGCCCTGCTGCACTGGGGGCAACAAACAGACCTGGCCCTGCAGTGCATCGGCGCCGGGTCAAACCTGTTGATTGCCGATGGGGGGCTGGAGGGGCTCACCCTCTGCCTGCGGCGCCTGCAGGGCAGCCGGCTGGACCCGGGCGAGGGCTGGGTAGAGGCGGCGGCAGGCGAACCGTTGCCCAGCCTGGCCCGCAAGGCCGCCCGGGCCGGCCTGGCCGGCCTGGAGTGGGCGGTCGGCATCCCCGGCACTGCCGGCGGTGCCGCGGTGATGAATGCCGGTGCCCAGGGGGGCTGCACCGCCGAGTGGCTGCACGCGGTGCGGGTGGTGGATCCGGCCCAGCCCGACTGCCCCTTCGAGCTCACCGCTGGGGAACTCGACTTTGCCTACCGCCACAGCCGTCTGCAACAGGACTCCCTGGTGGTGCTGTCGGTGCGTTTCCGGCTGGAGCCAGGCCACGATCCCGCCCTGGTCACGGCCCGCACCAGCGCCAATCTGCACAGCCGCACCAGCAGCCAGCCCTACCAGCAGCCCAGTTGCGGCAGCGTGTTTCGCAACCCAGACCCCGAGAAAGCCGGACAGTTAATCGAGGCGCTGGGGCTCAAGGGGCTGCGAATCGGTGGCGCCGAAGTCTCGACAATGCACGCCAATTTCATTGTCAACACCGGCGGAGCCAGCGCCCACGACATCGACGCGCTGATCGCCGTGGTGCAGCACCACGTGGCGGAA